>NZ_FRXO01000008.1 GCF_900148505.1 Pseudoxanthobacter soli DSM 19599
CGAGGCCGCCGGCGAGCACCTGCACCACGCCCGTCAGCGTGTTCGCGCCGCTCAGCGTGAGCGTGCCGCTGCCGGCCTTGTCCAGCCCGCCGCTGCCAGAGATGACGCCAGAGAAGGTCGTGGAGGTGTTGTCGCCGCCGAGATTGAGCTGGGCGAGGCTCGTCAGCGACACGGACCCGGCGCCCGCCAGCGATCCGATCGTTTCGCCCGCGTCGACCGTCAGACTCGCGCCGCCTGCCACGGTAACGGCACTGGCGTTTCCGATGGCCGAGCCGCCCGAGGCGACGAGCGTGCCCGCATTGATCGTGGTCGCGCCGGAATAGGTGTTGGCACCGGAAAGGGTCAGCGTGCCGGTGCCCGACTGCGTCACGGCACCCGAACCGGAGATCACGCCGGACAGCGTCTGCGCCGCCGAGGAGGCATGATCGAGCGTCGCGCCGGAAGCGAGGGAAACCGCCTCCGTATAGCTGCCGGAGCCGAGAGTGCCGCTGCCCGAAATCTGCAGCGTGCCATCCGTAACCGTCGTGCCGCCGGTATACGTGTTCGCGCCCGAAAGGGCCAGCGTGCCGGCTCCCGTCTTCTCAAGACCGTCCGAACCACCAATCGACGACGAAATCGTCGCCGTGACGCCAGTGCCAACGTCGACCTGAGGCACGGCGCCGGCCGTGAAGGCGCTCAAAGTGAGCGACCCACCCGACACGACATAGCCGTCGGTGACGAAGAAGGCGCCGACGAGATTCGGCGCCGTCGAGCCGCTGATGGTCACGGTTCCGGCATCGCCGCCAAAGACCGCAATGCCACCTTGCGTCCATGCACGCGCGGTATCACCCGCCTGATTGGTCCAGTTGGTCGTAGCCGCCGCAACATCCCATGTGCCGTCGCCGCCCTGCACGCTGGAGCCGCCGCTGGCCGTTGTTGTGCCGTTCCACCACTGGCCGGCGATGACGATCAGATCGACCTGCTGACTGACAGCGGTATTGATCTTGTAAAGCGAGTATGCCGGCACCGAGGCGATTGTCAGACCGTTATCGGTCAGCGTGCCGGTATAGTCGAACAGGCGATAGGTGCCATCCGCAGGGCTTGAGAAGGGACCGCCGGTGGTCAACACCGACAGCGTGCCGTCGAGGGTCAGGTTGCCGGTGACGGAAACCGCAGCCGTCGTGGTGGGCGAAACCAGGGTCGTCACCACACTCGCGCCGGCATCGAACGAGAGGGCCCCCGTCGTCAGCGTCGTGGTGCCGGAAATGCTCTGCAGGCCAGCACCACTGTGGATGGTGACGGCACCGCCGATGCTGCCGGATGTCAGGCCGACGACGTCGCCGGCGAGATTGCCGCCGGACTGAACATCGACAGAGCCGGCCAGCGATCCGCCACTGCTCAGCAGCAGGTTGCCCGATACGCTGGTATTTCCCGACAGGGTATTCGTTCCCGTCAGGGTGACGCTGCCGCCCGCCACTTCAAAAGTGCCGCTCCCGGAAATCACGCCACCATAAGTGACGGGACCGGACGGGTTGAACACCACCGATCCGGAGGTGGAGCCATCGTCGGTGGCGATGTTGCCCGTGACCGAGGCAAACGTGACGAGAAGTTCACCGCCGCCGGAGATCGTCGTCGCGCCCGTATAGGTGTTGGTACCGGCGAGCTCGAGGATGCCACCCGTTATGAAGGTCGCGCCCGTAAACGTGTTCGCTCCGCTGAAGCGCAGCTTGCCGGCGCCGGTCTTCGTGAACGATCCCGTCGAGCCGGCAACGACACCGTCCGCGCTTACGCTTGCTGAGGCATCGTCGATCGAAATCGTGCCGCCGGCGCTGCCGATATTGATCGGACGCCCTGCACCGAGCACGCCGACCGACGTGCCGGTGACCTCCAGAGCGCCGCCATCCAGGGTCAGCGCGCCATTGTTCGCCCCGAGGGCGCTCGCCTGGGAGATGGCGAGCGTGCCCCCCTTCACCGTCCACGGCGTAACCAACGACGTGGTGTTGCTCAGCGTCAGCGTCTCCGCCCCGATCTTCTCGAACGCAGAGAAGCCCTGATATTTGACCGTGGACGAGGCGCTATAGTTCCCAAGATTGGTGACGTCGAACGTCTGCGCGGCCGTCGCGGCCTCGATGACCAGTTTCGCGGTCCCCCCTGACTTCGCGGCAATGCCGGTCAAGGTGGAGCCCTGCTTCAAGGTCAGGCTGTTGGTCCCAGACGTGAAAAGAATCGCCCTGCCCGTGGAGCTGCCGCCATAGGACGAAATGGTGCCGGAGTTGATGATGGTGGCGTTCTGAGCGAGGATACCGGCACCACCGGTTCCACTCGTGCCACCATTGCGGCCTGTGCCGCCTGCGCCGCCGGTGATCGTGCCGGAATTGTCGACGGTGCCGCCGCTTACGTATACGCCCGCGCCGCCGCCGCCGCCGCCGCCGCCGCCGTTGCTGGCGCCAGTGCCGCCGGTGCCGCCTGCGCCGCCAGTCAGGGTTGCCCCGGTTTGAGTGATGAGCATCGCACCGCTGGTGACCGACACGGCATAGCCGCCTGCGCCGCCGCCGCCACCGGCCGAAATGTTGTCCCCGCTGTTGCCGCCGGTGCCGCCGTTGCCGCCGGTGGCTCCGGCGGAACCGCTGATCGTGTACGTCTCTCCAGATCCGGTCAGAACGAGGCCGATGCCGCCGCCGCCACCGCCGCCGCCGCCACCGGAGACGCCTTGCCCCGCCGTGCCATTGCCGCCGGTACCGCCATTGCCACCGACATAGGTATCGACAATGGTCACCCCAGAGGACAGGGAACCGGCGTAGCCACCGCCACCGCCACCGCCACCGCCGCGGCCCGCCTGCCCATTGTTGCCGTTACCGCCAGCCGCGGAGCCGCCGGTGCCTGCCGCGATAGGATTACCGGCGCCGCCGCCGCCGCCGCTCCCGACGCCGCCGCCGCCGCCGCCGCCCATGGTGGAGCTATTGCCGCCACCACCGCCACCGCCACTACCGGCGCCAGCCTGGCCGCCTCCGCCGTTTCCGCCGCCCACTCCCGAACCGCCGGAGCCACCCGTGTAATTGTTCTGGCCCGCCTGGCCGCCAGCCCCCCCGGGGGCTCCGGTTCCCGCAGTGCCGCCGGTTACGCCAGATGCGTTGCCGCCGCTGACACCGGTGACCGTCGCGCTCCAGGCCTGGCTCGGAATATTGACGGCGGCGACGAGAGCGGTCGACGCGAGCAGGGCGAGGGCGGACCGCAGGACATTTGAACGTGCAGGCTGCCGCAATGTGGGCCGCGCCGGCCTTACAACGGCATTTTGATGCTGAGAGCCCGAGGGCCGCATGGCGTCAGCGCCCGCTCGAATCGTCCGAGCGGTCGCAATAATCCGAATGTGATGGTCCATGCCCCGGCTCCCGCACTGGTTCGCGCGCGCTTTGCAGTGCTATGGCTCGACGGAAACTCCCCGCCATCGAGCCTGCACAGGCGCGCGTTCTCTTATGGTTCTCAGATGGCCGCACCGGTTAGGGCAACCGTGATTGCGAAACGCTGTACGGATTGCGAAATGCGGCCACAAGTTTCTTTTATAGGTGCAAGTTTGCAACCACTGCAATGCCACTGAGGCGCACGGCATTTCCGTAGGGCTTCCGGGGAATAAGGACACCACGTAGCCGGCTTCTCGCCCTTCCAGCACTGGCAAGGGCAGGGTGGAATGGCGGGGCAATTGTCGCTGCCATCCCTCTCGCTTTGCACGACCGACTCAGCTGGGGCTTGACGCTTTTGATGTCACTCACCAATGTTGGCTGCTAAAGAGACGCGCGGGCGCCGGGGGTCTAGAGCGCTTTCCGATCTGACGGGATGATCAGATCGGCCAGAAATCGCTCAACATTCAATGGCTTGAGCATATCCTTGACGTTCAGATTTATCCGATCTGAACGGGATAATCTCCAGGCGTTGCAATTTTGAGGGATCAGGCGCCAAGCGATTTTGCAACCGGATATAATAGAATATTGCCCACCAACGAAAACGGGCGCCGGCTTGAATTATGGTCGCAGGCAAGCAGATATATTCACGACATGCCTCGCGGGGTAACGCCTACATGCTTCCATTTGGAAGAGACCGGTCGCTGCGATTTAGAGATTCAGCCGTTATTTCGGAAAAGCTCACGGCCATCGGCACGACGAAGGTGGAATATTGGGCGGCGAAGTCTCACCCGTCGTTCCGCCTGACCTTGGCGGAGGCCAGGTCGCGCAGCGTGCGCCTCGTTGCCGCCGCTAGCACGCCCATGCATTTCACTGCCGCGGGCTCCGCGACCGGGATCGTGCTTGTCCCCTTCGTCGGCCGAACGATCACCCATGTCGAGGGCCGGCAGATTGAATGGGGACAAAAACAAGGTGCGATCTATCTGCCACCCGGCGGCTGCCGGGGCGAGAGCACGACGCGCACCACGATCGGCATCGACGTGGAGCCGAAGCGACTGGAAGAGATCGCGCGCGCGATGTTCGGGCCGGAGGTGGAGCACGAGCGTCTGATCGATTTCGAAACGCCTCGAGAGATCAACCTCAAGGTCGGCGGTGTCGATCTCGATCAGGTGTTCCGGCATCAGATGATGATGCTGGATGCCTTGGGTGCGGACTCGGAATCGATGGAGCAGATGGGCCTCGCCGATATGATCTTGCGGTCCACGGTGCTGGCACTGGCTCCGCAGGTACATCTTCTTCCATCCGCTTCGTCGGAGGTGACAACGAACAGCAAGATCAAGCGGATCTGCGATTATATCGACGCACATCTCGCTGGGAAGATCACACTGACCGAACTGGAACAGGTCAGCGGCCTTTCGGCTCGCAGCTTGCAATATTCGTTCCGTGCCGTGACCGGCCTCTCACCCGTGCAGTGGATTAACAACCGGCGGCTGGAAGAGATCAGACGTCGCGTTGTCGAAGCGAAACCCGGTACGACGCTGTCTGAAATCGTGTCGGAATATTTCAGCAACATGGGTGACTTCTCCAGACGCTATCGGGAGAAATACGGCGAACGCCCGTCGGAGACGCTGGCAAGAGCGCAAAAGTTGCCGCTCAGGACGTGATTCCGCGCCGGCGCACGAAAATATCGCTTGAGCGGGTTCCGGGCGCTTCGTGGCAGCGCATCAATCCAGGCAAGGTCAACCGCCATCGGCTATAAAGCAAACTGGCCCCGTGGAAGCGGATTCCTTACTTCACTCCGTTCCACGAGGTCATGCAAGGGTGGCCGGCAAGTGAGAGCCGCTTGCTCCGCGGCACCTTGCCGAGATGGACGATCGCGTTCGAAATCGATGAGCGGAGCAGAATAAATCGATGGCCTTCGGCGTCTTCATCCATCGCTCGGATTCGATTTACGACGACAGTCCCGCAGAGCGGTATCAATTTCCACGTCAATATCTGCGACCTGTTCAAGCGTGCGTTGGAAACTGGATTGTATATTACGAGCCCAGCAAGGTTCGGGAAACGCGGGGCTATTTTGCGATCGCCAAGGTCGAACGCGTCGTTCCCGATCCCACCGTGCCTGGCATGTTCCTCGCCCTCATTCTTCCGGGTAGCTACCTCGACTTTGCCACGCCCGTTCCGTTCCGCGATGTGACAGGTGTCATCGAACGCGGAATTTTGAACGCCGCGGGAAAAATTTCGGGGCGCGCCCAGGCAGCCGTGCGTACGCTGGCACCAAGCGACTTCGACCGCATCGTTGCTCTCGGACTGAGCGACGCCGAGCCCTTGCTTCCCCGCGTCGATGTGACGAGCGGCGGATTCGAGGAGGAGCAGGCGCCGTTCGCATTCGAGCAAGCCCGTGACCGCGTCGACTATCTGTCGTCCCGCCTCGTGCGGGACCGGGCGTTTCGCCGCGTCGTGTTGCGAGCCTATGATGAACGTTGCGCCATCAGCGGGCTGAAGCTGATCAATGGCGGCGGGCGTGCGGAAGTCGCCGCAGCCCACATCAGGCCGGTCGAGGCGGACGGTCCGGACATCGTCAGCAATGGCATCGCGTTGTCCGGCACGGCACACTGGATGTTCGATCGCGGGCTGATCAGCCTCTCGGACGATCTGGACATCCTGATCTCCCGGCAGGTCAACGATCCCGAAGGCGCGCGGGCTTTCATCAACAAGGACGGTCGCGCCATTGCACCGCGTAAGTCGTTCGAACGCCCCCATCCGCATTTTCTGCGATGGCACCGGGAAAACTGCTTCAAGCAGTAGGCTGGCCAGTCCTGCCCTCCCTGTCCTGCCCTCCCTGTCCTGCGACGACTGCATCGCAGAGAGCCTGGCCAACAATGTTCGTCTGGTCAGGACCGGCAGCCCAGGGCGGCGACGAGAGCGGGCGAAACATAGTGCGGTCCGTCGAACAGGAAGCGCGGTGTGCCGCCGTAGGCGGCGATCTGCGGCCGCAATTCCTCGGGCGTCGCCGGGCGGAAGCCGCCGCCGACCTTCGGGCGGAAGGCTTCCACGATCACCGCCAGCCGGTCGCGGCCCAGCCGCGCCGCCAGCACATCCACATAGCGGGCGGCGACCTCGGGCGTGCGGGCATAGACCCCGACGCCGTCCTGGAAGAACACACCGATGTCCTTCGGAAGCCACGTCTCCAGCCAGTCCGCGAGCGCTTCGGGGCCAATATTGCGACCGTCGTAAACGCTGATCCACAGCGGGCGCGGCAGCGGCGCGAGCAGCTTCGCCAGCGACGGTGCCTCGGTCCAGGTCGGGTCGACCTCCGCTGGAAAGTAGTAGCCGGCGATGTCGAGGGGGAGTTCCCGGGCAGCGGCCGCGATCAGGCGCGAGGCCTTGGCGAGTTGGGCCACGTCCTTGCGGGAGGCGGCTTCCGAGAAATCGCCGGCGAGCCCGAGCACGACCTTCCTCGCCCATGGTTCGGCCGCGATCCGCGTCCAGTTCGGCTGCGGCTGGAACCACGGCATCCCCGGAACCGGCAGAAGCGCCTCGCCGTCGATCGCGCTCCACTGGATCAACAGGGTCTCGGCCCCGAGCTTCTGCCAATCGCCGTGCGGGTCGATGGTGGCATGGTCCGGCTGCCACACGATCCCGGTGACGCAGGCTTGCCGGGCGTGACTTTGAAACCAGAGAAAGCCCCCGAAAGCGCCAAGGGCGACCAGTGCGACGCCGGCAACGAGGCCGATGGCGAGACGCGCGTGACGCCGCTCAGGTCGCTTCACACTATCCGCCTCCGTCATTCCCGCCGCTCCCGGATCAGTAGGCGAGCGTCATGCCTGCGAAGACCCCGCGGGCGTTGTCTCCCCCGGCGATCCGGAAGCGGTACTGGACACTGACATCGAGATAGGAGCGCGGCGCGTGGTAGGTGTCGCCGTTGAACCACAGCCGGGCCGAGACGCCCGGCCCTGCGCCGACCGCGCCCGGCGTCGCCAGAAGGGAGTCGTAGCCGCCGCCGAGCGCCGCGAACGGCGTGACGACGAGGCCGTCCGCCAGCCCGTCGAACCGGAAGCTGCGTCCCAGGCGTCCCTCGAAGGAGAGCACGGTTTCAGGCGTCTCGAAATAGCGGTCCGCCTCGCCGTAGATCTGCCACATCGCCCAGTTGGGCGTGTCGACGCGCAGGTCGGTGCCCTGCCCCATCGAATAGGCGGCCCGCAGCAGGTAGTCGTTGCGGGCGTCGTCGCCCAGCGCCCAAAGCCGCGAGGCTTCGAGGAACAGGTTGATGGCTCCGATCGGCTTCCAGCGGATACCGGCATAGCCCTGCAGGGTCGGAGCACCGGTCGCACCGCCATTTTCGTCGTAGATCGTCTCGAAGGCGCGGGTGAACACCTCGACGATGCTGCCGTCCCGGTATCCGATCTCCGGGGGGCGCCAGTAGATCTCGGTTCCGACCTGCGCCACCCGATCCGACGAGTTCTGGCCCGTCGGCGCCGGGCCGATGGTGTTCGCCGGCGTGCTCGGCATGACGCCGACCGCGCCGTAGAGCACCGACAGGTAGGCGCCCCAGGTGCGATCCATGTCGGAGATCTGGCGGCGGACGGCGAACTGGGCCTGTGGATCGAGGGCGATGCTGTCGGTGGCGGCGGCATCGAGTGCCGCCTTGAAATAGGAGATCGCGGTGGCGTTTTCGGCAAGCCGCGTGGCGCTGTAGCCGGCGTCGAGGTTGGCCTTCGCCGGAAGGGTTCCGGCTGCCTGCGCCTTCGCGAAGGCATCCGTGGCCAGCCGGTCGTCGCCGGCCTGCAGCGCCATGTAGGCGATATCGGTGGGCGGCGTGCCGGCGAACGTGCCCGCTTCGAGCGACCGCGTCAGGACGGCCTTGGCTTCCGCCTTGTTTCCGAGATCGGCAAGGGCGGAGATCTCACCGCCGGCGATCCGGGCCCGGTCGGCCGGCGTGGCGGCGGCCGCGGCCAGCCTGAAGGCAGCGAGCGCCTCGTCCGGCCTCTTGAGCGCCAGCAGCGCGAAGCCGCGACGCGAGGCGACGTCGTAGGCGCCGTCGTCGTGGAGAGGCGCGAGCGCGGCAAGCACCCGTTCCGGCTCGCCTGCGTCGAGCGCCGCATCGGCGAGGGCGAGCCGCAGGTCGCGCACGCTGTCCGCCTTCGGCCGGTGCGCCAGAGCGGCGGCGAAGTCGTCGGCGGCGGCTGCCGGCCTGCCGGCGCGTTGTTCCGCGTAGCCGCGCTCCGCAAGCAGGAGAGGATCCGGCCCGAACTGTCGCAGCGCCGCGCTCGCCCGGGCGATCGCCAATTCGGGCTCGCCGGCACCGGCAAGCGCCTGGACCAGGAGAACGCGGTAGTCACGGTTCGCCGGCGCAAGCCGCACGGCCTCGGCGGCGGAGACCGCAGCCCTCGAATAGGCCTTCGTCTTCATCGCCGCGTAGGCTGCCTGCGCCGCGACATAACCCGGCGGCGGCGCAGCGGGCGGCGGCATCTTCAGCGCCGCCTCGGCATTGGCGAGCAGCGTCTGGTATTCCGCGTTGGCCGGCTGGAGGTCGAGGGCCTTGCGTGCCGCGGCGACCGCGCCGGCATAATCATGCTCGGCATAGGCCTTGTACGCCGCGGCTGCCGCCTCGTAGGCGAGCGCCTCGGGCGTCGGCGGAGGCGGGTTCAGCGTCGCCTCGATCTGGGCGAGTTCGGCCGCGATCTCTGGATCGCGGTCCCCTGCGGCGATGAAGCCCTTCGCCGCGTCGGCAGCGGCCTGAAGCTGGCCGTCGGCGCGAAGGGCGAAGACGAGCAGCCGCTTGAGGCGGACGACATCGGGACGCTGACGAAGCGCCTCCCGCACCTCCGAGATGGCGGTGTCGTAATCCTTGCGGTCATAGGCGGCGAAGGCCGCCTTGGCATGGGCGAGCGCGGCGCCCGTCAGGGGCACGTCCACGATCCCGGCCTGCGAGAAGACGGCCGTCGGATGGAGCGGGAGCGCGAAGGCCAGTGTCGCCGAACAGATCAGGGCCAGGGAACCGATGTGCTTTCGCCTGGTCATGCGGTTGCCTCCCCGCGCAGAGACTGCTGGATGTCGAGGGCTTGCTGAACGGCCTCGCGCGACACGGCGCCGGACGCGACGAGGAAATCACCGATCAGTCCGTCACGGTGCGGCAGATAACGCTCCAGCGCGCGGTCGAGCGCGGCTTTGCTGACGAGGTGATGCTCGATCATGATGTCGCCGATCAGCGGAACGGGCGCCGCGGCGGTCATGTCGTGGAAGGGAACGCCGCGGAGCAGCCGCAACGCGGCGGCGATTTCCCCCTCGCGGGCGATGAAGAACACGGGCGGTTCGGCCATCGCCGCGGTGATCGCGGCTCGGCCGTCCTCGTGCAGCGGCGAGGCGATGGCCACGTTCACCTTGTCGTGCGGGTTGCGACGGAACGGCACGGCGCGCCAGCGGACGCAGAGCTCGAGCGGAAGCGCGCCGGCCGCGGCTTCCACCTGGGCCTCCGTCAGGTGAACGCGCGGCATGTCCGCCTGATAGGCGATGGCCTCGGCCAGCGTCTCCTCGTCGAGATCGTGGTGGCTGACGAGAAGACGGCCGAGCGGCACCTCGGTGGAGATCTGCTCCGCCAGTGCCTGATCGACGGCTTCCGCCGGCACGGCGCGCCACGACACGAGCAGTTCGCCGAGCAGGCTGCGGCGGGCTGCAAGCGCATCCGCCGAAGGATAGGAATGGGCGGTCTTGTCCCACACGATCGGGGTCCCGATGAGGATGTGCGACAGGAACATCCTCCAGGCCCGGGTGGCCGCCATGAAGTTGATGGCGTTGCCGATGATCATCCGCGGCACGGACAGGAGCGCGTGCTCCCAGCCATAGAGCCGATTGACGAAATATATCCGCTGCACGATCCGCAGGAGAAACGCGACACCGTTCGCGATGAGAAGGTTCTGCAGCCAGGGATCGAAGGCGAAGATCGACGGGAACCGGGTCGTGAAGACGCCGGTATAAGCCAGGGCGTAGAAGACGATGAGCTGGAAGACGATCAGGTACGCGACCGCGGTGACGAAGGACGTCACGATGCCCTTGCGGTCGCGGAACAGGAGATACTTGACCGCCAGCGAGCCGCCCCAGCCGATCTGCTCCCAGCTCTGCAGGCCGATGCCGAGGATCCAGCGGGCTTTTTGCCGATAGGCGGTGCGGAAGGTATCCGGAAAGAACTCGCGGACGCACAGCGGGGCCTCGAGCCGCTTTTCCACCACCGGGCCGAAGCCGAACCAAGTCCGCCGCTTGATCTCGAAGGTCACGGGAAAGCGGCAGAACACGGACTTCATCTTCATCGCGCCGAGCCGCGCACCGATGTCGTAGTCCTCGGTCAGGCTTTGCGTGTTGAAGGGCTGGTTGTCGGTCTCGGCCGCGAGCCCCATGATGGCACGGCGCGAGAAGCAGGTGCCGACGCCCGCGGAGGGCACGCTCCCGGCGATGCTCTCGCGCACGACGAGGTCTTTCGCGTGCCATTCCGCGAACTCGTCCATATAGGTCCCGGCGATGAGATCGGCCCAGTCGCGCTCCAGCGACATCACCGGGATCTGGATCATGTCCATGCGCGGCAGCAGATAATTGAAGAAGCGCAGTTCCACCGGATGGAGCACGTCCTCGCTGTCGTGCAGCACGATGCCGGCGAACGGCACGCCGGCATTGGTCTCATGGCGGGCGATCGCCTGCACGACCCAGTTCAGGCAATCCGCCTTGCAGGTCGGGCCGTCATGGGGCACCTCCACCCGTACCAGCTGGCGATAGCGCAGCTTCATGCGCTCGACTTCAGCGATGGTCGCAGCGTCGTTGACGTAGGTTCCGACGAAGATGACGTAGTCGGAATAATCGAGCGTCGCGACCATGTTCGCGAGCATCTGCGCGATCACGTCGTATTCCTGCCAGGCAGGAACCATGATCGCCATCGGCTGCTCGGGCTTCTCGTAGAGCTGCGCCACCGTGAGCGGCTTGTAACGCCGCCACACGGTCCAGGCGCGGATCGTCTGTCGCGACCAGTACCAGGCATCGACGAAGAGGTCGTCGATGCTGGAGATCAGCACCACGACCGCGCAGCAGGCGGTGGCGAATTCCAGCCCGCTATAGTAGTGCGCGATCCAGTATGGCCAGTAATCGTCCACGGCTCACCCGCGATCCCGGCGATTGCGGACGAACGCCGCCCGTGCGAACAGCAGCAGGATCAACACGACCACGACGGCCGTCAGCGGAACGCCCCATTCTCCGCGATTGTCCCAGATTCGCGACCAAGACCAGCCCGTGCCGACATTCTCCGGCGGCACGCTGCCCCCCGGATCGCGGCTGTCGATCTCCACCACCTTCCCCGCGTCCGAGACGATCGCGATGTCGCCCTTCGACAGCAGGATCGGCGCGTCGAGAACCGGCCCCTGGGCGCCGACCTGCCGGTAGATCAGGCCCGGAACGCGGCCGGAGACCGCCTGGATCACCCCGAGGCGGTCGAGATTCGCGATGTCGAGCAGCGGCGTGCCGGGTGCGGAAGCAAGCGCGAGCTGATTGCCGGAAACGGTGACGCGGCGGTCGTCCGGAACCGGAACATCGACGTCGACCGCAAGAAAGGGCACGTCGGGCATGGCGCTGGTCGCAGCACCGTTGCTCTGGGCCTCGGCGAGCGCGAGTGTGGCGGCTTCCGGCGACAGGCCGGCCGCATCCGCGAGGCGCACGACGGTTCCGAGGCTCGCCGGCGCGTCGGCGAGAAAAGCGGTCGGGATGAGAAGCCTCGCCTTGTCGGCGAGGCGCGGCACGACGCCGAGGAAATCCGCGCTCGGCTTGGACGTCGAGAGCGTGATGTGGCTGCTGGGCAGCACCGCGACCGGATAGGCCTGGGGCGTGTCGCGGCAGCGGTCACTGACCGGCTGGCGCTGGAATGAGACCCGCAGCACGTTGGAAGGCTGCAGTGCATATTCGGGGATATCGGCCGTCAGCCGCTCCGGCTGGCCGTCCGCGTAGAGCCGCTTGGCGGCGAGCAGGTAATCGTTGAGGAAGATCGAGACCACCGGCAGCGACGCGGACGCGCCCGGCGCGGCCGCCACGTCGATGACCGCGGTCGCGGGAATGCTGCCGCCATTGGCCGACAGCGCGGAAAGGTCGAACGACGCGCTCCAGTCACCGCTCGCCAGCACGTCAAACGAACGCGCGCCGCCGCCGAGGCTGGCGAGCGAGATCGAGCCGCTCGCGCTCGCCGGCACCTTCACGGCTTTCACAACCAGCGACCGGCTGGTCGCGATCTGCCGCCAGAACGATGAGAACAGCGCGCTGGCCTTGCCGGCGGCTGCGGGGGCAACCGCGATCACCGGCAGGCCGCCGAGGCTCGCGATACCGATGCCGTCCGGCGAGGTTGGCCCCGCGGTCAGGCTGTCCGCGGCCGATCGCAAGGCATCGAACGCCGCCTTGGCTTCGGGGCCGCTGGCCTCGACCTCGGCCGCAAGTGCATCGAAGGCTGTGCGCACATTGGCCGTCAGCGACGCGTCGGCAACGGCGAGGTCGGCGAGATTGCCGCCAGCGAGCGCGAGATAGGCCCCGACCTCCGCCGGATCGGCAAGGCGATAGGTGCCTCCGGCCGAGAGTGCCGCGAATGCCGGGATGGTGGAGAGACCGGCGGGAACCTCGACGCCGCCGAGGTCCACCTCGTCGCCGACGGCCGGCAGCGCGACAAAGCGGGCATGTTTGCCCGCCCGTTCCAGCGCGATGCCGATCCGCCACGCCGCGTCATAGGCATCGGCCCCGAGCGACCGTCCCGCGACGAGCACGCCGGGCGCGCTGGGCAGCGCTGTCCAGGCCGTCAGCAGGTCCCTGACCCCCGCCGGATGGTAGCGGTAGGTGAAGCGCGTCGAAGGATCGATCTCGACGACATTGCCGATGGCACGGTTGTCGCCGCACATCTCCGCATTGATGGCCGACGACCACGACACGCCGAGCCGCACGAAGCCGCTCTTGCGCGGTGCGCCGTCGACGCCGAGATCGATGCCGAACGTCCCGCTCTCCTGGTCCGGCGCCCGTGCCGCGACGGGATAGCCGTCGAGCGACAGCACGAACGTGGTGCTGCCGCCGTCGGCGCGCAGATAATGGGCGTTGAGCGAGAGATCGGCCTGATCGAGGGCCATGTCGGCCGGCACCGGCAGATAGATATCGCGCCTGGCATCGACCGAAGTCAGGGACACCGGGCCCGTGAAGCCGAGGTCCCGCAGCGTCACTGTCCGCGATACCGGCCGGTCGGACTGCAGAGACTTCAGCGCCGCCGCGACGTCGGCGTCCGCCGCCCATGCCGGCAGTGCGCCGGCCGCGAACGCGAGGGCGAGGAAGGCCGGGACGAGCCGCGTCAGTCGCGGACGGAAGCGGCTCTGCGGCACGCTCGTCCGGGCGATCGCCTGGCGGGAAGAGGTGACAGGGGCGTGGCCCATGGATTGCGTGCTCTGAACACTGGTTGCGTCCGGCGATCCCTGCGGGCACCGGGAAACGACAAGGAGAGAAGGCTCAGAGGCGCGCCGCATGGTCCGCCTCCTGACCGGGAGAAAACTCCGTGAAGGCGGCGCCCATCAGCGCGGCGGCGATCCGCTCGCTCGCCCGGCCGTCGCCATAAGGATTGGCCGCGTGGGCGAACCGCCGATAGGCCGTGTCGTCGTCCCAGAGTTCGGCGACGGAGGCGACGATCCTGTCCGCATCGGTGCCGACGAGGCGGACGGTGCCGGCGGCCACCGCTTCGGGCCGCTCGGTGACATCGCGCATGACCAGGACCGGCTTGCCGAGCGAGGGCGCTTCTTCCTGAACGCCACCGGAATCCGTCAGCACAACGTGCGCGCGCATCATCATGTAGACGAACGGTAGATAGTCAAGCGGCGCGATCAGATGAATGTTCGCCCGGCCTGACAACAGCGTGCGAACCGGGTCGTTGACGTTGGGATTGAGGTGCACCGGATAGACGATGTCGATGTCGTCCCGGTCGGCGAGCCGGGCGAGCGCAGCGCAAATCTGGTCGAAGCCCGCGCCGAAATTCTCGCGCCGGTGCCCGGTGACGAGAAGAACCCGGCGCCCGGGCGTGAGAAAGCTGAACCTGTCTTCAAGGGCGGCGCGCAGGGCGGAATCGGTCTCGATGCGCTCCCGCGTCACGCCAAGCGCATCGATGACCGTGTTGCCGGTGACGATCACGCGGCCGGACAGCGCTTCGCCGGCCAGATTGTGCGCCGAGAGCGGCGTCGGCGCGAACAGAAGATCGGCCGCGATATCGACGATCCGGCGATTGAACTCCTCGGGCCACGGACGGGCGAGATCGTAGGTGCGCAGCCCGGCTTCGACATGACCGACCGGAATGCCGCGATGGAACGCCGCGATGCTCGCCGCCATCGCGGTGGTGGTGTCACCGTGCACCAGCACGCGATCGGGCCGGGCCTCGGTCAGGACGTCGTCGAGACCGGCGATCGCGCGGGCCGAGAGGCCGTTGAGGGTCTGGTTCGGAACCATCAGGCCGAGATCGTAGTCGGGCTCGATGGCGAACAGTTCGAGCACCTGATCCAGCATCTGCCGATGCTGGCCGGTCACGCAGACGAAAGACGCGATTCCATCGGCATTCGAAAGTGCGCGAACGACCGGGGCCATTTTGATGGCCTCCGGCCTCGTCCCGAAGATCGAAAGTATTCTTAAGGTCACTCCACCCCCAACCTCGCAGGCAGGTCCATTGCGCGTACCCTGCACATCAGGTGAAAAACGCAACGCACGCTTCCAGCGAAATCATGAATTACTGTTGCTTACACACAACACTGCCACAGGGCATCTTCAACAGCATACAACCCGGAATAAAACCGAAGATTGAGGATTTACAATCTATTAACCGTAATCAACTCCGATGCTTGGTGAATGTCAAGCATCGGCCTGAAACGCCAGTTTCCGCAAAATCACGCATAGAAAAGAGACTTTATTTCTGTTCAAACGAGCGAACAGAACGCTTGTATTCGACGCGAAGCAGCAAGATTTGTGTGTGCGGCGCAGAATCCCGCCGCACAGGCGGGCATCCGGATTCACCGTCTGTTCCACTTGGCCATATCACGCGGCCGAGCCGGATTCCCGGCACGCCGCGGAATTCTCCGAAACAGCGCGAATCAGGACCGCGTCTGCAACCGGCCCGCGGACATGATTCTCGCCGGACACCGTCGCCACTCGAACCTCTGCCCGGCGCGTACTCCAGCACCTGCACGGCGCAGGCGATACGGGCGATGGATACGCGCAAAAATCGCCAATCCCACCCTCTTCTCGCATTCCGGTTGCCGACATAGGATCCCGCGATTGCGCGCCAACGGGGGGCAAACGCGGATGGGTCTGATCTATGTCAACCTGAGCCATTGCTTCAATCTGGCCGACCTGGTCGCGGCGCCGGCGGGCGTGGCAGGCGTGTTCCTGCCCGCAGCGAACCATCTGCCTGCGACGGCCGGCCTCTACGTCGTCGTCAACATTGCGACCAGCAACTCCTACATAGGCGTCGCGAACAACCTGCAGACGCGATTCCAGAGCCGCCACGAGGCGGCGGTCGTCTTCGGGCTGGACCAGGCCACGATGGGAGACGTCTTCCTCTGGTTTGCAGATATGGGGGCCGGAGACATCGCCGTGTTCAATACGGCAGCGGCTCCGCAAGGCCATGCGGCGAACCTGCCGCTCGGGGCCGGGAACGTGGCCGTGGGGCGATATGCCGGAAACGCCGCCCTGCAGAATCCGATGGCGGTTCCACATGCCATCATCGGCCCGCCGGGCATCGTCGGCCCTGTCGCCAACGGCATCAATGCCATCATCGACGGCGCGAATGTCGATATCGAGGCCGTCGTCATCCGCCAGTATCTTTCGACCGCGGGCCTGCAGTTCAACACCAACACGCAGAAGCGGATGCCGTTTCCGAACCTGACCGGCAACGGCATGTTCGTGTTCGTGAACTACTGCGTAGCGCCGGGCGGCGCCGTCGCAAGCGGATTCAGCCAGCGCTACATCATGCCGATGGCGAACTTCTGAGGAGTGCGGCCGGTCGGGAGAGACAAAGACGGTCGCCCGCCGACGGGTATCGGGCGGCGGCGGCGAAGCCCCCTCTATCCCGCCCCGGGCTTGTCCGGGATCGCGGCCCGCAATCTTTGCCGGTCCGCCTCCAGAGGCATCGCCGCCTCGGCCCGCGCGAGCGCAAGTTCCGCCTGGCGCATGGCGGCGGCCCGGAAGGGCTCGTCGCCTGCCCGCGCGAGCGCCGCCAGCGCCTTCTGCAGGCGAAGCTGGACCTCGATCAGAGCGGCGCCGTCGCGCGCCATCAGCATGAAGGCATCTTCGAACAGATCCGCGGCCGTCAGGGGCGGGACGTGGATGCGCGGGAACGAGATCTCCGGCGCATCGGCAGAGCGGTCTGCCATTCCCCTCGCCCAGATATCGAGAAGCCGCGTCGTGCGGCCGATCACATCGATCGCGGTGCCGGGATCGTTGACGGCCGGCGACATGGCGCGCAGGGCGATTTCGCTCATCACCGCGAGTCCGAAGCGGGGATCCTGGTCGAAGCTGCGCTCGTCGCCGATCGTGAACGCCCCGCGCACGGCGCCGTGCAGCGCCTCAGCCGCTTCGGAATCGAGATCGCCGGTTGCCGGCAAGCCGTGCCGGGCGAGCGGCGTATCGCGGTAGACGAAGGTGCCGGGAAGCGCCGCGACATAAAGGTCGACGCCGAAGCGTTCGCAGCACTGCGCCAGGGCGGGAATGTCGATATGCTGGATGTAGCCGACCGTTGCTGCCAGCACCGGCGAGGCCGTTCCAGGCACCTCGTCCTCGCCGCCCGTCAGCGGCTGACCGCCGAGGGTCGGCGCGTCCAGCCGCGCCTGGAGAGCGGCGCGCGTGGCGTTCTCGACCCGATCGGTCGTCTCGCCCACGCGGCCGAACCGCGTCAGGTAGTCGATCCAGCGCAGCAACGACACCACGATGAGCGCGATGACCGCGATGGTGACGATGAAGAGCACCGCGCGCCCCCGGTCGCCGTAGGCGCCGGTCTTGAGCACGACGATGCCGACGATGCCGAACAGGAACGAGCCGACGAAGGTCGAGAGCACGTTCTGCGTCACCCGGTCCTCCATCATCAGCTTGGTGGCGCGGGGTGAGGCATTGGTGGTGGCGGAGCCGTAGGCCGAGGTCATGACGCTGAGCGAGAAGGTCGTGACCGCCAGCATGCTGGAGGCGATGATGCCGAGGATGCTGTCGACGGCATCGGACGAGGCGAAATCGGGCAGCTCCCAGGGGATGAAACGCTCGACCACCGCAGCGAGGATCGCGGCCAGGACCCCGAGCCCCCCGATCAGCGTCGCCCGCAGCCACAGCTGCCGCATCAGACGATGCAGCACCCACATCCAGCGCGACATGCCGTTCCCTCCCCTCGCCGATTCATCCGATGCCGGCAGCACCGCCCGACCGCGGTCCGGTCGGAGGGCGATCGCTCCGGTTTCATTGCGTGGCGACGGAGCGGCCCGCGCAGTTCACCACTTCCGGCAACGTGCGGGCGACGCCGCCGTTCCGCGGCATCCGCTCCGGCTCGGCTGGCGGATCTATCGGGATGCGAGCGGCCAGAGCCGGCCGGGAGGCGTGCTCAGGCCCCGACACTCTGCCCGAGGCGCCAGGTCGCGGCGACATTGCGGGCGGTCACGCGCACGTTCTCCGCCGCGCCGGCCAGCGCCTCCGCCACCGTGCACGGGCGCGAAAGCACGCTGAAGACCGCGTCGATACCGTGAGCGTGGACCACATGGGCATCCTTGCCGAGGCTGCCGGCGATGGCGACCACCGGCCGGCCGCGGCGCTTGGCGACGGCCGCGACGCCGATCGGCGTCTTGCCGTGAATGGTCTGGTGGTCGATGCGGCCTTCCCCGGTGAGCACGAGATCCGCGTCGGCGACGGCGGCATCGAGGCCGACTGCGTTCATCACGATCTCCGCGCCCGGCCGCAGTTCCGCGCCGAGGAAGGCGTGCAGCCCGGCCGCAAGACCGCCCGCGGCGCCGCCGCCCGGCATCTCAGCGACGAAGAGGCCGGTTTCCTCGGCAAGCTTCGCCGCGAGATTGGCGAGGCCGGCATCGAGCTGGGCAATCATCTCCGCCGTCGCGCCCTTCTGCGGGCCGAAGATCGCCGAGGCGCCGTTCGGGCCAACCAGGGGATTGTCGACGTCGCACGCCACCTCGATGCGGCAGCCGGCGATGCGGGGATCGAGCCCGGACAGGTCGATGCGGGCGAGATCGCCGAGCGCACCGCCGCCCGGGGGAAGGTCGCGGCCGGCTGCATCCAGCAGGCGGATGCCGAGCGCCTGCGCCATGCCGGCGCCGCCGTCGTTGGTCGCGCTGCCGCCGACGCCGACGATCAGGTGACGGGCGCCGCGGTCGAGCGCCGCGCGGATCAACTCGCCGACCCCGAAGGTGGTGGCCTTGAGCGGATCGCGCCTGTCCGGCGGAACGAGTTCCAGGCCACTCGCGGCGGCCATCTCGATGACCGCCGTGGCGCCGTCGCCGGTCAGCCCGTAGAACGCTTCCACCGCCGTGCCGAGGGGGCCGGTCGCGGTGAGTTTCACCACTTCGCCGCCCGTCGCCGCCACCAGCGCCTCGACCGTTCCCTCGCCGCCGTCCGCCACGGGCACCAGCACATAGTCCGCGTCGGGGAAGACCTCTGAGAAGCCCGCCTTGATCTCCCGGGCGACATCGAGGGCCGACAGGCTTTCCTTGAAGGAATCCGGCGCTATGACGATCTTCATCGAGGTAACGTCCTTCGGGCTCGCGCCGGCAACCGGCATCGAGCCCGTTTACCGCGCAAGGCGGGCGGG
This sequence comes from Pseudoxanthobacter soli DSM 19599, assembly GCF_900148505.1. Taxonomy (NCBI): domain Bacteria; kingdom Pseudomonadati; phylum Pseudomonadota; class Alphaproteobacteria; order Hyphomicrobiales; family Segnochrobactraceae; genus Pseudoxanthobacter; species Pseudoxanthobacter soli. The sequence goes on from NZ_FRXO01000008.1 coordinate 19,204, forward strand.
CGTCCACCGCTGTCCTGCGGGGAGCGACCATCGGCCGGGCCTCGCAGGACGCAAAGCCGCCCGCCGGTTCGGATGCGGCGGCGGGCGGGCGTGACGGGGCGATCAGACGAGGCGGCTGCGTTCGGCCTGGCGCTGGGCTTCCCGTGCGGCCTTGAGCTGGGCCTTGGTGTACATCAGCGCGTGCTCGGCAAGGTCGCGGCTATCCTCCCAGAGGTTGCGCCAGATGCCGAGGATGCCCTCGAGCGGCTGACCCACGACGCGCGACGAGAACGACTCGAAGGTGATCGGGCCCTGATAGTCCGCCTTCACCAGCGCACGGAAAGCACCGGCAAGATCGATGGTGCCGGAGCCCATGTATCCGCGGTGGGAATCGCCGGTGTGGAAGTAGCCGATATAGGGACCTGTATCGATGATGGCCTGGGCCATGTCCGATTCCTCGATGTTCATGTGATAGACGTCGAGGTGAACCTTCACATTCGGTGCGCCGATCCGCTTGCACATCTCCACCGCCTGGCTCGCGGTGTTGAGCACGTTGGATTCATAGCGGTTCACCACCTCGAGGCCGAGGGTGATGTTGTTCACCGCCGCCTTCTCGGCGACGCGGGCGAGAATCTCGCACGAGCGCTTCACGCCCTCCGCGGTGGTCGGCACGGCATATTTCTGGAACGCGGATTCCAGGATGCCGCACATGTGGGTGGCGCCGATGTCGCGGATGACCGACAGCGCGCTCAGGAGCCGCTCCTCGCCGCGCTTCTCCTTCTCGCGGTCGTTGCTGGAGATGTCGGTGTCGGCATCGAGGCCGAGCGACGAGGTGGCGCCGATGCCCGCCTTCAGAAGCTGCTTCGCCGTGAAGTCGGTGTCGATCGAGGCGGGGTCGAGCGCGGGCACCTCGATCAGGTCGAAGCCGACCTCGGCGGTATTGGCGATGGCGCGGGCACACTCCTCGTGGCTCCAGCCCTTTTCCCAGACGAGGGCGTGAACTCCCAGCTTGTTCATTGTTTTTCTCCTTGTTTCGGTTCAGTCGTCACGGTTGGCGGGCCGGTCCCGTCCTATCCGCTGTGCAGGACGTAGTCCGGCGCCACGCTGCCCGCCATGATCAGGCGACCGTTCGGCAGATCGTTGGTTTCGAGCTTGGCGGCGATCTCGTCCGGCGAGAGATCGTAGGCCTGCCACCGCGCCTCCAGGCGCTGCCGCAGCACCGCCTCCGGCGCGGCGATCATCACGGTGGCATCGAACAGGTCCCGGAGGCCGGACCAGGGCGCCCGGTCGAGCAGGAGATAGTTGCCCTCGACCACGATGATGCGCACGCTCCTCGGAATGAGGCGGGCGCCGGCGCGGGCGATTTCCAGGTCGCGGTCGAACACCGGCACCGCGATCTCGTCCTCGGCGTTCTCGCGCAGGCGGATCAGCATGTGCCTGAGGCCGCCGACATCGAACGTCTCCGGCGCGCCCTTGCGCGGGCGCAGGCCGCGCGGAACGAGCACACGGTCGTCGAAATGGTAGCCGTCCATCGGCAGCACCGCGGCGCAACCGGGCTCCGCCGCGTCCAGGCGCTCGACGAGGCGCTCCGCCAGCGTCGACTTTCCGGACCCCGGCGCACCGGCCACCGCCACCAGGAAACGGCCGGGCCGGGGCTTCGCCGCCAGCGCGGCAAGGCCTTCGAAGTCGATGGATGTGCCTGTCATCATTATGAAAGCCGTCCGCTACGCTGCATCCGCGAACACTCTTTGCTGCATTGCGTCAAGCAACGGGCGGCGAGCACTCGATGACGACATGATTGACACGATCTGTGCGGAAGTCTAGTCTCCGATAAAACGATTTACGGGAGGTTCGGCAACGGCCGGATTCGAGACAGAGTTGGGACGCTCCCCGTCAATACACGCAGTTGCCAAGCGAGCGGGCGTTTCGCCAGCGACCGTATCTAATGTGCTCAATGGAAAGCCGTCGGTAACACGGACTTTTGTTGATCGCGTGATGGCGGCCGTGGAAGAACTGGGATACGTCGCGGATTCAAACGCATCCCGCCTGAGATCCGGCCGCCATTCGCTTGCGGGCATCGTGGTGCCCGATCTGACGAACCCGATGTTCGCGGCGTTCGTCTCGACGCTGGAGAGCCTTGCGCGGGACGACGGCTTCGATCTTCTGGTGGTCAGCTCGGCTAATACGCCGGAGCAGGAGGCGGAGCGGCTGAATGCGATCCGCTCCTGGCGGCCCGCGGGCCTGATCGTTATCCCCTGCGACGGCGGGCTGGCGGCACGCCTGCCGCGGGGCGGATATCCGGCGCTCGTGGTCGCCGACCGCATTCCGGACGAAGCGGCTTTCGATCTCGTGGCCGTGGACAATGCCCGCGCGGCGGGAGCCATCACGGCCCACCTCGCGAGCCAGGGATACCGGACGTGCCTCGTCGTGGGCACGACATTGGCCATCAGCAACGTCCGCGAGCGCTGGGAGGGCGCGGTGGCGGCGGCAGGGACGATGACCCTGCAGTTCCTGGACGTCGGGCTCGATCCGTCGGCGGTTCGTGCGCGCCTCAAGGCACATCTTTCGCGCCCTTTGCGCGCCGATGCACTGTTTTCGCTCGATCATGTCACGAGCCTGATCGCCTATCAGACGATCGCGGACCTCGATCTCGACATGCCCGGCGACATCGCGTTCGCGAGCTTCGACGAGACCGAGTGGATGCGCCTGGTGCGCCCCCCGATCACGGCTGTGTCCCAGCCGGTCGAGGACATGGCCCGGGCATCCTGGAAGCGGTTGATGCGCAGGATATCGGGTGAGGACTGCGACGCGGAGACGGTGCGTCTGACCTGCTCCATCGCGATCCGCGGCTCCAGCCTGCGGCGCTCGGACAAGGACCCCTCCCGGCCGGATTGAAACGGACCGGACGAGGAGACCGCCCGAGCCACGAGAACCCGAGAGCGACCGTCCCGCCGGCCGGGTGAATGCCGGACTTGCGGGGCGCGCGCTCCGGGCCGACCGGACCGCTGGTCCGGACGGCGGGGGAGACGACGAATTCGACGGCCCGAGCATCGCCGGCCGAAGGCAAGGCCCGACCGGCGACCAGATGCCCGGACCGTCGAGACGCGGGCGGCAAAGCCCGCTGAAGCACAATCAAAAACAGAAAACTCGAGGGAGGCTTCACATGAAACTGACACGCCGGACACTCCTCAACACCGTCGGCGCAGGCGCCGCGGTCGCCATGGCCGCGAGCTTCGGACTGCCGGTCGCCTTCGCGCAGGACAAGGTCCCGCAGGCGGGCATCGTGGTGAAGATCGGCGGCATTCCGTGGTTCAACGCCATGGACGTGGGCATCAAGAAAGAGGCCAAGGCCGAGAACGTCGACGCCTGGATGGTCGGGCCGACCCAGGCCGACGCCGCCCAGCAGGTGCGCGCGATGGAGGATCTGATCGCCCGCAAGGTCGACGTGATCGGCATCGTTCCGAACGACGCCGCCGCGCTGGAGCCGGTGATCGCCCGCGCCAAGGCCGCCGGCATCAAGGTGCTGGCCCACGAGGGACCGCAGCTCAAGGGCAACGACTGGGACTTCGAGCTGACCACCATCGAGGAATACGGCCGCGCCCACATGGACCTGCTGGCCAAGGAGATGGGCGGCAAGGGCAAGTACATCGTCTATGTCGGCTCGCTGACCGTGCCGCTGCACAATGCCTGGGCCGATGCGGCCATCGCCTACCAGAAGGAAAAATATCCGGAGATGGAGATGGTCGGCGACCGCTTCGGCGTCGCCGAGAGCCTGGATGAATCCATCAAGACCACCCAGGATCAGCTTCGCGCCCATCCCGACCTCACGGGCATCCTGACCTTCGGCTCCCAGGGCCCGATCGGCGCCGCCCGCGTGCTCGACGACCGCGGCAAGGCGAAGTCCGTCGCCCTCGTCGGCGGCTTCTCGCCGGGCCAGGGCCTGAAATACGTCATGAACGGCACCATCCGCGGCGGCTACATCTGGAACCCGATGACGGCCGGCCAAGTGTTCGTCCAGCTCTCCAAGATGCTGGCCGAAGGCAAGGAGCCGACCGACGGCATGGAACTCGTGGGCGTCGGCCCGGTGAAGGTCTATCCGGACAAGCGGCTGATCCAGGCCCAGAAGCTGGAAGCGCTCGACAAGGCGAACATCCAGCGGCTCGCCGATATGGGCCTCTGATACGGGCCTCTGAAGACCTCGGGTTCTGACGGAACTCCGGTCCCGCCGGGCGGATCGATCCGTCCGGCCGGCGGGATCGCCGCATCCTTCGAACCGGAAGCGGCTGTCTTCCGGCCGGACCGTTCGCCGGCCGGGAGGCCCCTCGGGCCTCGAACCTCCGCCGCAGGCCGCGACGCCGCGCGTTCGCCGCGCATCTGCGCTTTCATCCCTTCTATCGTCCTGTCGGACCGATGCCGGGAACCTCGTCCATGACCGAACCACGCCACGGCAGGCTTTGCCGGTACAGGCCGCACCATGACTGAGCCGGCGCCCTTCCTGCGCCTCTCCGGCGTGACCAAGCGCTTCGGCGGCGTGCTCGCCCTGCAGGGCATCGACTGGGACGTCCGCGCCGGCGAGGTGCATTGCCTCGTCGGAGAGAACGGCTGCGGAAAGTCGACGCTGATCAAGACGGTCGCCGGCGTTCACCCGCCGACCGAGGGCAGCGTCGAGATCGAGGGCAAGCCGGTGCTGCCACTCACCCCGGCGCGTGCCCGCGCCCTCGGCATCCAGGTGATCTTCCAGGATCTCTCGCTGTTCCCGAACCTGAGCGTCGCCGAGAACATCGCCGTCGAGAGCCATCTCGAAGGCGTCGTCCGGCCGGTGTCCTATGCCGGGATGCGCGCCCTCGCCGAGCGCGTGCTGCAACGCCTCGACTTCACGCTCGACCCCACCGCGCTCGTCGGCGACCTGTCGGTGGCCGAACGCCAGATCGTCGCGATCTGCCGCGGACTGGCGGCGAGCGCGCGGCTGATCTTCATGGACGAGCCGACCGCCTCGCTGACGCGCGCCGAGGTCGACCGGCTACTCGCCATCGTCGCGCGGCTGAAGCGCGACGGCATTGCCGTCGTGTTCGTCTCTCACCGCCTCGACGAGGTGGTGGAGATCGCCGAGCGCGTGACGGTGATGCGCGACGGTCGCAAGGTCGGCACCTGGCCGGTCGGGGAGGTCGACCAGCGCCGCATCGCCAATCTCATGACCGGCCTCGACATCTCCCACACCGTGGTCGCCCGCGACATGTCGGCCGCCCCTCCCCTGCTGGAGGTGAAGAACCTGTCGCGCGCCGGCGAATATGCCGATGTCAGCTTCACGCTGCGCCGCGGCGAGGTGCTCGGCATCACCGGCCTGCTCGGCGCCGGCCGCACCGAACTCGCGCTCTCGCTGTTCGGCATGACGCGGCCGGAAAGCGGCACCATCGCCCTGGAAGGCCGCACGCTCGCGTTCAAGTCCAACCGCGACGCGGTGGATGCCGGCATCGCCTACGTCTCGGAGGACCGGCTGAGCCTCGGGGTCATCCTGCGCCAGTCGATTTCCGACAACATCATCCTCGCGGTCATGAACGATCTTCGCGGCCGCTTCGGCCTGATCCCGCCCGCGCGGCGGCGCAAGCTGGCGCAGGACTGGGTGGACAGGCTCTCGATCAAGATCGGCGGACTCGACAAGGCCGTCGGCACCCTCTCCGGCGGCAACCAGCAGCGCGTGGTGCTGGCGAAATGGCTCGCGGCCCACCCGAAGGTGCTGATCCTCGACAGCCCCACCGTCGGCGTCGACATCAAGAACAAGAAGGGCATCTACGACGTCGTGGCCGATCTCGCCCGCCAGGGCGTCGGCGTGATCGTGATTTCCGACGAGGTGTCCGAAATCTTCGCCACCTGCGACCGCGTGCTCCACATGCGCGCCGGCCGCATCGTCGAGGAAGCGATCCCGGGACGCATCGACGAACACGCACTGGAGGAGCGGATCTATGCGTGAGCATCTCGCAAGGCTCCAGCGCCGCCAGGAGGTGTGGCTGCTCGCCGTCATCCTGCTCGTGGGCGTCGTGCTCGGCCTCGCCGCGCCGGGTTTCCTGACCCTCGCCAACCTCGTCGATCTGCTCGAGACCTATTCCGTGCAGTCGATCATGGCGATGGGCCTGCTCGTGGTGCTGGTATCGGGCGGCATCGACATCTCCTTCGCCGCCACCGCCTCGGTCGCGCAGTACGTCGCCGCCATCGCGGCGGCCAAGGCCGGGTGGCCGGCGCCCGCGGCGATCGGCATCGGGCTTGCCACCGGCATCGCGCTCGGCTGCATCAACGCCGCGCTGATCCACTTCGTGCGCATCACCTCGATCATCGCCACCATCGCCATGATGAGCGTGAGCTTCTCGCTGCTGATGTATTTCTCGGGCGGCCAGTCGATCTACAGCCTGCCGGACTGGTGGACCGACCGCATCGTGTTCTGGCAGACGGAGGCGCCGAACGGCGACCTGACCCGCATCACGCTGCCCATCGTGGCGATGGCGGTGGCGGCGTTGGTGACATGGGTGCTGATGACGCGCACCAGCATCGGCCGGCAGCTCTATGCCATGGGCGGCAATCCGGAAGCGGCGCGGCGCATCGGCGCGAACATCGGCCGGCTGCATTTCGTCGCCTACGGCTTCCTCGGCCTGATGGCGGCGGTGGGCGGCCTGCTGCAGGCGCACCGCGTGGGCGAAAGCGTGCCGAACGCCATGTACAACACTGAGCTTTCGGTGCTGTCGGCAGCGGTGCTCGGCGGCGCGAGCCTGATGGGCGGCATCGGCACCGTGCCGGGCGTGCTGCTCGGAATCGTGCTGTTGGCGATGCTGCAGAACGGGCTGAACCTGCTCGGCGTCTCCTCCTACTTCTTCCAGATCGTGATCGGCCTGACGATCCTGATCTCCACCTCCATCACCGTGCTGAGCGCGCGCAAGCGCCGCCGCCGCCGCGTGCTCGACGACGGGCACGGCACCGGCGGGCCGACGCCGGCCGCCCCGGGGCCGGGCCAGATCCATGGGAAGTCCGTTCATGGGGAGCCGGTTCATGGCTGAGTTCGCCTCGTCCGGCCTCGATGCAGGCCTTGGCCGCCTGATGGCGCGGCTGCGCGGCGGATCGCCGGGCGGATCGCCCGGACTTCTCGTGCTGCTCGTCGTCATCGTCGCGGGCTTCTCCGCCGCGGTTCCGGGGTTCGCCAGCGCCGGCACGCTGCAGAGCTTCATGCTGCAGCTGCCGCTGCTCGGCCTGCTGTCGCTTGCGATGGTCGTGCCGCTGATCACCGGGGGGCTCAACCTCGCCATCATCGCGACGACGAACCAGTGCGCGCTGCTGATGGTCTGGATCATGGGCACGCTGCTGGAACCCGGCGCTTCCGCCCATTCCACCCTCGGGGTCGTCGCGCTGGCGCTCGCCGCCGGCTTCGCGCTCTGCCTCGTGATCGGCCTCGCGACCGGTGCCCTGATCGCCTACACCGGCGTGCACCCGATCCTCGTGACGCTCGGCACCAAGTCGCTGATCGACGGCATCAGCATCTATCTGACCCGCGGACAGGCGCTGTCCGGGTTGCCGGCCGGGTTCCAGGCGGTTGGCAACGCCACGGTCTTCGGCGTGCCCGTGACGTTCCTGGTGCTGGTGGTGATGGCGCTGCTGCTCGGCATCATCCTGCGGCGCACGCCGTTCGGCATCAGCTGCGCGATGATCGGCTCGAACATCGAGGCGACGCGCTATTCCGCGGTCGATACGAGGCGCGTGCTCGTCGGCGTCTACACGCTTTCGAGCCTGATGTGCTTCGTCGCCGCGCTGGTGACGCTCGCCATGTTCAACTCCGCCAGCGCCGACTACGCCCAGTCCTACCTGCTGGTGACCATTCTGGCGGCCGTGCTCGGCGGGGTCGATCCGTTCGGCGGGTTCGGCACGGTGTCGGGGCTGATGCTGGCGCTCGCCATCCTGCAGGTGATCTCGTCGGGCTTCAACCAGCTCGGCCTCAGCCCCTATCTGACGGCGGCGATCTGGGGCGGCGTGCTGATCGCGGTCATGACCGTGCAGACGGTGCGCCCCTATCTCGCCGCCCTGTTCCGCAAGCCATGAAGAGGCCAGCGATGCCGGAAACCGCTCCATCGCCGACCGCTTCGCCGCGCCGGGCCTGCCGCGCGCACGCCACTCCGACACGGGAGACGGGACGATGAAGGCCGTGGCCGTCTTCGATGTCGGCAAGACCAACGTCAAGCTGATCGCCGTGGCGCCGGACGGGCGGCCGCTGGAGACCGTTTCGACCCCGAACCCGGTCTTTCCCGGCCCGCCCTACAGCCACCACGATCTCGACCTGATCGAGACCTGGCTGATCGACAACCTGCGGACCCTCGGCGCCCGCCACGATTTCGAGGCGATCGTCACCTGCGGCCACGGCTCCGGCGGCGTGCTCGTCAACGACGACGGGCTCGCCATGCCGATGATCGACTACGAGCAGCCGCTGCCGCCCGAGATCGTCGCCGAATATGCGGAGATCGCCGGCTCGTTCCGCGAGCGTGGCAGCCCGCTGATGCTGGGGGCGGCCCATCTCGCCCGGCAGATGCTGTGGCTCGAACGCGGCTGGCCGGAGGCGTTCGCCGGTGCGCGGGCCTATCTCGCCCACCCGCAATATTGGTCGTGGCGGCTTTCGGGGGTGATGGCGAGCGAGGTGACGAGCCTCGCCGCGCAGTCGCATCTCTGGTGCGCGCCCGATGCCCGCCCGGCGCGGCTGGTGGCCGAGAAGGAATGGCAGCGCCTGATGCCGCAATTCGCGCCGGCATGGGCGACGCTCGGCCCGCTGAAGCCGGAATTCGCGGCCGCCGCGGGCCTGAAGCGCGGCATCCGCGTGCTGAACGGCATCCACGATTCCTCGGCGAACTTCTACCGCTATCAGGCGGCGGGGCTCGACGACATGACCGTGGTCTCGACCGGCACCTGGATCGTCGCCATCAGCGACCGGCAGGGGCCGGACTTCGCGGTGGAGCAGCCGGCGCTCTGCTGCAATGCCGACGTCCTCGGACAGCCGCTGCCCGGCATTCTCGTGATGGGCGGGCGGGAGTTCACCGCGGTGAAGGGCGAGGCGGAAGGCCCGGCTTCGCTGGAGGTGCTCGACCGCATTCTCGACAGCCGGACGATGGCGCTGCCGTTCTTCGGCACCGACGACGGGCTTTTTCCCGGCACCGCCCGCAGCGGCACGATCGAGGGGCCGCTCGCCGCCGATCCCGCGATCCGCTTCACGCTGGCGGTGCTCTATACCGCGCTCCTGACCGATTGCTGCCTCGACCTCGTCGAGACCGCGAACGTGGTGCTCGACGGCAATTTCGTGCGCGATCCGCTCTATGGCCGCGTCGTCGCCACGCTGCGGCCGGACCGCACCGTGCTGGCGAGCCGCGACGCCTACGGCTCCGTCGCCGGCGCCGCCCTGCTTTCCTCCCATGAAGCGCGCACGACCCCGGTCGCGCTCGACTTCGACCGCCCCGCCATCCTCGACGATCCCCGCCTGCCCGCCTACGCCGCGCAATGGCGGCAACGTGCCAACGCAAGGAGACCCCGATGAGTGCCACCGATACGGCCGGCCAGAGCGCCGGCAGCTACGACGACCTCGCGACGCGACGCGAGATGGTCGAGACCGGCCGCCGCATGAACGCGAGCGGCATCAACCAGGGAACCGCGGGCAACATCTCGATCCGCAACCCGAAGGGGTTCCTGATCACCCCGACCTCGCTGCCCTACGACCGGATGGAGCCGGAAGACCTGGTGCAGATGAGCTTCGACGGCGTCTATGAAGGCCGCCGCCGGCCCTCGTCGGAATGGCGCTTCCACCGCGACATCCTGAAGAGCCGGCCGGACATCGACGTCGTGCTGCACTGCCATTCGGTCTATGCGACGACGCTCGCCTGCCACCACAAGACCATCCCGAGCTTCCACTACATGGTGGGCGTCGCCGGGGGCACCACGATCCGCTGCGCGCGCTACGCGACCTTCGGGACGCAGGCGCTTTCGGACGCCGCCATCGAGGCGCTCGACGGCCGCCTCGCCTGCCTGCTCGGCCAGCACGGCCAGATTTCGCTCGGCACGTCGCTGTCGAACGCGCTGGCGCTCGGCATCGAGGTGGAGACGATCTCCCGGCTCTACGTGCAGGCGCTGACGCTCGGCGAGCCGCCGGTGCTGTCGGACGAGGAAATGGCGCGCGTCCTCCAGCAGATGAAGAACATGAGCTACGGCCGCGCCCCGGATCTCGAGGGCGTCAACGACATCGCCCGCGCGACCCCGGCCTCGGCAGGCTGACGGAAGCGACGCACCGCCGCGTCCGTCTAGCCGGCTTCAGGCCGCCGCCGGGTTGCGGACGTGGCGGGCGGCGGCGGTAAGGAACGCGACCAGCAGCGGATGTGGCGCGCCGCGGCGCGTGCCGAGTTCCGGATGGCCCTGCATGCCCATGAAGAACGGGTGGGCGGGCACCTCGACGGCATCGACGATGCCGCCGCCGCAGCCGGTGGCGGCGACCCGCAGGCCCGCCCGCTCCAGTTCCGGAACCAGCGCCGGCGCGAGATGGAAGCGGTGGTTGCAGCGGATGACCGGCGCGCGCGGCAGCACGGCCGCGAGCCGGCTGCCGGCGACGGGCGCGACCGGCTGGTCGCCGGTGCGGTGCTCCGGCAGCGGGCCGTCGCCGCCGCTCGTTCCGGCCATGGCGACGAAGGTCTTGATCGGCGCGGCGGGATCGGCCTCCGCGAGGCTCGCGACGGCGGCGCCGAACGCCCGCCACGCCACGGCCGTCGACATCGTCTGCATGCCGAGACAGAGGCCGACGGTGGGCACGCCTTCGGCGAGCGTGGCGGCGGCCGCGCGGATCTGGCCGGGCACGTTCGCCATGTCCGAACCGCCGGGAAGGAGCACGCCGGCGAAGCCCCGCAGCCGGGCGGCGATCGCCTCCGGCGCGCCGTCGAGCCCCGGCGGCGGCACGAAATGGACGTCGAGCGCGATGCCGAGGTGCTCGGCCGCATCGGCCAGGCTTGCGACCGCGGCGGGGTAGACGTCGCGGTGATCGCGTTCGGCGCCGATCAGCGCGACCGCGAGCGCGCGGCCGCCCGGTTCCGGTCGCGCAGAGGTGTGAAGCCCGCCGAAGCGGTCGCGCCACAACAGCGGCGGCGCGCCGGGCGGGGCATCGGCGAGGGCGAGGCCCTCCGCGGTTTCCACGACAGTGACGCGGCGCACGGCGACGCCGGCATCCGCCGCCGCGCGTTCGAGGGCCGCGACGGCCTCGCCATCGGCGAGAAAGGCGGGGTGGAGCGGCACCGTCACCGGGCCCGCCGCCGCAGCAGCGACGATCGCGTCGGGCGAAGAAGCAGCCTGCACTGGTGAACCGAGTGCACGTTCCGCCCAGACGAGCCCGCTGGGTCCGAGACCGCCGGCCGCGAACACATATTGCGCCGCATCGGCATCGCGGGCGGTGTCGAACCGGGCCGGGAGATGATGGAACGCGGTGCCTTCCGCCGCCGCCAGCGCGCCGGCCGCCGCGCCGAACCGCGCCGGAACGTCCGTGTCGTCGAGCACCAGCGTCAGGGTCATCGGCCGCATCCCAAATTGATTCGTTTCACTCAAGCCATACAATAACGCCGCACGTGCTGCCATCAACGCCCGCTTGTCGCTCAGCGGACGGGCAGCGCGCGGCGTCACATCGTCCTGAAAAGGGACGGCATGTGCGCCGCATCGCCATTGCACTTAATCCGTCAATCTGTACAATATTCCGATCCATGATTGAAGGATTTGCTGCCATGTCGACTGCCCGGCTCGCGCCGCGCATGAGCGGTGCCGGCTCCTCGCCCACCGCCGAAATCTCCAACAAGGTGCGCGCGCTGACGGCGGCGGGCCATGCGGTCGTCAACCTCGGCGAGGGAGAGCTCGATTTCCCGACGCCGCCGGCGATCTGCGAGGCGGGCATCGCCGCAATCCGTGAGGGCGACACCAAGTACACCGCGGTGGCCGGCACGGCGCAGCTCAAGGCCGCGATCCGCGCCAAGTTCGCCCGCGAGAACGGGCTCGTCTACACCGACGCGGAAGTGATCGCCGGGGCGGGCGCGAAGCAGCTGATCTTCAACGCCTTCCTCGCCACCCTCGCGACCGGCGACGAGGTGATCGTGCCGGCGCCCTACTGGGTGTCCTATCCCGACATGGTGCGGCTCGCCGAGGGCACGCCGGTCATCGTGCCGTGCCGGCCGGAAGACGGCTGGAAGCTGACCCCGGCCGCGCTCGAAGCCGCCATCGGCCCCCGCACCCGCTGGGTGGTGCTGAACTCGCCGAACAATCCGACCGGCGCGGTCTACAGCCCCGCGGAGATGAAGGCGCTGACGGACGTGCTCGCCGCCCATCCGGACGTGCTGGTGATGGCGGACGACATCTACGAGCACGTGCGCTTCGGCGTGCCGTTCGCCACCCCCGCCGCCGTCGCGCCCGGGCTCGCCGACCGCACGCTCACCATCAACGGCCTGTCCAAGGGCTATTCGATGACGGGCTGGCGCATCGGCTATGCCGGCGGCCCGGCTTGGCTGGTGTCGGCCTTGCAGGTGCTGCAGTCGCAGAGCACGTCGAACCCGAGCACCATCAGCCAGCGCGCGGCCGTGGCGGCGCTGGAAGGCGGCCTGCCGTTCATGGAGGGCTGGCTCGCCACGCTCAGGGAGCGGCGTGGGATCGTGCTCGAGACCGTGGCGCGCACCGACGGGCTGTCGTGCGACGTGCCGGAGGGAGCGTTCTACGTGTTCGCCGATTGCCGCGCGCTGATCGGCACCCGCCGTCCGGACGGCCATCTCATCGCCGACGATCTCGGGTTCGCGACCTACCTGCTCGAAGCCGCCCATGTCGGCGTGGTCCACGGATCGGCATTCGGCACGCCGGGCTATATCCGCATCGCCTATGCCGTGGACACGGAAACCCTGCGGGCGGCCTGCCGCCGCATCGAGACCGCTTGCGCCGCGCTGACGAAAAAGGCGGCGGCCTGAGCCGCCGCCTCTCGGGCGTCTGTCTTCGTCGGCTGGCACGTTCCGTTCGGATCGCAACGACCCGAACGGAACGGCCGCCGGCCTCAGGCCGGCTCGAACAGCCGGCGCTCGAACAGCGCATTGCCCTTCAGGCGATGCAGCGACTTCAGGCTGTGCAGCGACTTGGCGGCCGCGAGCACGCCGAGATCGACCAGCGGCTCGACGATGATGACGAGCATGTAGGCGCCGCCGAACGAGAAGATCGAGGCGGCGTTTTCGGCGGTGAAGCCCTGGCCGTAGAAGGCCCAGAACGCCACCCAGGCGACGATGCCGGCCTGATAGGACGTCGAAAGCGCCAGCGCCTGACGGTATTTCAGCTCAACATAGGGCGTGTCGGCAGCGATGATGCGCCGGCCGAGCGCGGACAGCGCGAACAGCGGCACCAGCAGCGTGGTGACGTTCATGCCGTATTGCGGCAGATCGAACGGCGCGAAGAACAGGCCCTGGATCAGGAGGCCGAGCGCGAGGCCGATGGCGGTGGGTGCGGCGCCGAGGATCAGGAACAACGTCGAGCCGAGGATGAGGTGCACCTCGGAAACGCCAACCGGATAGTGCGGCAGCACCTCGAAGAAGGCGAAGACGAGCGCGGTCGCGACCGCGCTGCGGCCGATCACGGACAGCGGGCCGCGCTCGCGCACCCCCTGCCAGGCGAGATTGAGCGCGTAGCCGCCGGCGGCGGCCGCCGTCACGTAGCTCAGCCAGATTTTGCCGTCGGCCACGAGGCCGGGTTCGATATGCATGGGTCTCTCCTTTGCCGTCTCACCCGACGGCGTGCTGGACACATGCGCAATGGCCGGTCTCCTGACTCGCGGGTCGTCACGCCTTTCCGCCTTCCCGGATGCCCGTTCGGCTCCCAGTGGCACGATGGAAAGACACTCGCCGCTCACAGTCGCGGGGGCGGTTGGGGCCCGGAACGCAGGTTCCTTCCCCATTCCCGTTTCATTCTCCGGCGGCGCCTGACCGCCGGGGAACACCATGCGCCCGGGCAGGGTTCGGGCATCCGGTGCACGGAGTCAACGGCCGTGGCGACGCAGCCCGGCCCGACAGGCCTCCGTTCACGCCGAAACGGCCGGGAAAGAGCCGGCATCAGCCCGCATCGAAGGCGCGGCGGGCGGCTTCCACCCGGGCGAGATTTTCCTCCGCCCAGATCCACACGCCGCAGAACGCCGCCCCGAGGCTCGCGCCGAGGTCGGTCAGGCGGTATTCCACCCGCGGCGGCACGACCGGATGCACGGTGCGCGTCACCATCCCGTCGCGCTCCATCTGGCGCAGCGTCTGGGTGAGCATCTTCTGACTGATGCCGGGCACGAGGCGCGCGAGCGCGGTGAAGCGCAGTTCGCCGTGCTCGGCCAGAACCTCCAGAAGCAGCATGGTCCACTTGTCGGCGACGCGGCCGATCAGCTCCGTCACCAGCGCCTCGACCCGTGGGTCGACCTCGGACGGCGGCACGCGCTCGGCGATCCTGCGGGCAGCGTCGATGGTGCGCTGGTCGAAAGGCATGCCGGCCATGAAGCGGCTCCCTCATCGCGGGAGACGGCCCCGCCTCCCCGTGTCGACGACCGGGCCAGAGCCCGTATCACTCTCTTTCAGGTAAGTATAATTCTTTCCGGTGCCTTCTTTCCAGCGGAGCGCGGCGACGTCAATTAAGGGACCCCGATCCCAACAGGAGAGCGAGCCATGAAGCTCAGCGGCAACACCATCCTGATCACCGGCGGCGGCTCCGGCATCGGCGAGGCCCTCGCCCACCGCTTCCACGACCTCGGCAATTCGGTGATCGTCGCCGGCCGCCGCCCCGAGGCGCTCGAGTCGGCCATCGCCGGCCGGCCGAACATGAGCGCGATGACGCTCGACATCGACAGCAGCGAGGCGATCGCGGACTTCGCCCGGCGCATCGTCGCCGAACACCCCGCCCTCAATGTCGTGATCAACAATGCCGGCATGATGCGGTTCGAGGCGCTCGACACGGCACGCGACATCGCCGACGCGGAGGCGACCATCACGACCAACCTGCTCGGCCCGATCCGGCTGACCAACGCGCTCATCGACCACCTCGCGGCGCAGGCAGACGCGGCGATCGTCAATGTCACGTCGGGCCTCGCCTTCGTTCCGCTGGTGGCGACGCCGACCTATTCCGCCACCAAGGCGGCGCTGCATTCCTACACCGTGTCGATGCGCGACGCGCTGAAGGGCAAGGTCGAGGTGATCGAGCTGGCGCCGCCGGCGGTGCGCACCAGCCTGACGCCCGGCCAGGCGACGCGACCGGGCTACCAGCCGCTGGCGGAGTTCATCGACGAGGTGATGACCCTGTTCGCGCAGCAGCCGACGCCGCCGGAGATCCTGGTGGAGCGCGTGCACTTCCTGCGGGACGCGGAGGCGGAGGGCCGTTTCGAGCAAGCGCTCGCCACCATCAACGACTTCGCGCGCCAGGCGCGAGAATCGCAGGACTAGGAGCGCCTTCCGATCTGATGGCAACATCAGATCGACACGGATCTGCGGACGGGAGCGGGGTGCGTCAGGCCGGAAGGCGCCCCGCTCCACCGCGCATTAAATAAAGGACATGTACTCAGGGTGGGGAATGGCAGTCTGGACGGCGCGTCGGCCTAGGCGCATCTTCCATTCCGTCACACAGCGAGCTTCACTTCATCGAAGTCGAAGCAAGAAATGCACACCCGGAGTTCTTTCGATGTCTATCTCGAAGACGAATACGAATGATCATACGCGGATCATCGATGATGCCGCGCTGGCTGAAATCAGCGGCGCCGGCTTTTTCAGCGACCTGTCGACGGCGTTCAACTATGTGACCTCGCCGGTCGCCACCGGCTCCGAGGCGATCTACCAGGCGGCCGGCGGCACCAATCCCTATGTCGGCGACGCGGTCGAGATCGTGGCGGACGCCGCTTCGCACGGCTGAAGCGACGCCGGACGGCCAAGGGGGCGGAGGCCCTGGAGCACATCCCGTTCGGATGATTGCATCCGATCGGAAAGCGCTCCTGGGTGGTCTCCGCCTCGCCGCCCGGGATCGGGCCGGTTCGAAACCGGGCCGCTTTCAGGCGAGCGTCACCCGGGCGCGCGGCTCGGCGGCGAGCGCCTGCAATGCCTCGGCGACCTCGGCAATGGCCGGGGCTTCGAGATCGCGCAGCGGCGGGCGCACATGGCCGCCGTCGAAGCCGCGCAGCGCCATCGCCGCCTTGGTCGTCTGCGGCTGGCCGTGACGGCGGGCGAGCGCGCGGAACGGGTACCACAGCCGGTGCAGGTCGCGCGCGGTCGCGGCGTCGCCGGCTTCCAGCGCGCGATAGGTCGCCAGGATGAGTTCCGGCAGCGCGCATGAATTGGTGGACGAGATGCCGTCGAAGCCGGCCATCATCGGCCCGAGGAACGCCAGATCCGACGCACAGAACAGCCGGATGCGGCCGGACAGCCGGTTGGCGATGCGGTCGATGACCGCCACCGACAGGTCGCCCTGCTTGACGCCGACGACGTCCGGGACGTCCGCCAGCCGCTCCAGCACGTCGGGCTGGAGGGTGATGCCGATGCCGGGGGCGTTGTAGACGAGGATGCCGGTCTTCGAGAGCGGCGCCATCTCCTCGAAGAACGAGACGATCTGGCCGTCGGTGACCTCCGACACATAGGGCGGCGTCACCATCGGCAGGCCGCCGAGATCGCCGGCGAGCGCGGTCAGGTCGCGCACCGTGCGGGCATCGGACCCGGCCGAGCACAGCATGACCGGAACCCGGTCGCCGACGATGTCCATGACGGTGCGGAACAGATCCGCGCGCTCGTCCGCCGACATCGCCGGGAACTCGCCGTAGGTGCCGCCGATCAGGATGCCATCGTAGCCGAGCCCGATGACGCGCTCGACCGAACGGGCGAGGCCCGCCTTGTCGATGGCGCCGTCGGAATCGAACGGCGTGACCGTGATGTTGAAAAGACCCGCGAGACGCGCGCGGGATTCGGCGATGTCCTTCATGACAGCCTGCCTTGTGATCGATGGCCTGGAGCGCGCTTCGCCGGGCATGCCGCCCGCGTGAGCGGTGCGCTCGAAATGCGGAGATCGGGGCGCATCAGGGAATGCGCCCCGTGTCGATGGACGGTGCCGCGCGGGACATGCCCCGGGCGGACATTCGGGCGCGGCGTCAGACCGCGATTTCGCGGAAGCTGCGGTCGACGGTGCCCAGCACCTTGCAGCCGGTTTCCGTGACGACGATGGTCTCGCTGACGCCCACCGTGAAGCGGCCGTAGACGCGCAGCGCCGGCGGCAGATGGAACGCCATGCCCGGAACGAGCGGCGTCTTCACCCCGGTGTTGAGGCTGAGGATGCTGCCCTCGCCCCAGTCCGGCGCGAACGAGATGCCGACGCTGTAGCCGAGCCGCTTGCGGAAGTTGTCGGTGTAGCCGGCGGCGTCGATCACCTTCTGGCAGGCGAGATGTGGCACTTCGCAGGCGACGCCCGGCTTGATGGCGTCGAGCGAGACGGCGAGCGCCTCCTGGCACACCTTCATCATCTCCACCGCCTCGGCGGGGGGCTTGCCGATCCACACCGAGCGCATCAGCGCGGCGTGGTAGCGGTCGTGGCAGGCGGCCATCTCGAGGAAGGCCGGATCGCCGGCTTCAAGCCGCCGCCGCTTCCAGGTGCCGTGGGGCACGCCGCTGCGCGGACCGGAGGAGACCAGCGGCTCCATGCCCATATATTCCGAGCCGGCCGCGATCGCCGCGCCCATCATCGCCGCGACGAGGTCGTTCTCGGTGGCGCCCGGCAGCACGGCGGCGAGGCCGGCATTGAGGCCGGCATCGACATAGGCCGCCGCGCGCTCAAGCTTCTCCACCTCGAGCGGCGACTTCACCGCGCGCAGCTTCTCCACGATGCCGGCGGCATCGTGCACCGTGCCGAGCGCGGACTGCAGCGCCTCGTAGGTCGCGATCGGCAGGAACCAGCCGCGCTTATCGATGGCGACGCGCTTGCCCTTGAGGCCCTTCGCCGCGATCAGCGCCATCAGGAACGCGACCGGATCGTCGCTGTCCTGGTAGATCGCCGCATCCGAAATGAAGGTGTTGGCGATGAAGTTGAAATATTCGAGCTGCCGCACCACGAACGCGGGCTCGCCCTCCACCGGCAGCACCAGCGCCTGGAAGGTGTAGTAGCCCGGGGTCTGCTGGCCGGTGAGATAGAAGATGTTCTCCGGGCCGGTCACGATCATCACGTCGATGCCGGCCTCGACCAGTCCCTGGCGGGCCCGGGCGACGCGCGCATCGTACTCGGCCTTCGGGAAGGCGGATTCCTGTCCCTGGACCACGCCTGCGGTGGCGGTCATGTCACGAAAACTCCCTGATGAGATGCGTCCGCGACGCATCGAACGAAAGGCCGAGGCCGGGACGCGACGGCACCGCGACGCGGCCGTCGGCATAGGCGAGACCGGCGGCCGGATCGTCGGCGAGGCCGTCGGCGCCGTAGAGTTCCGCGAAGTCCGGGCGGCTCGCGGCGGCGAGGTGCAGCGCGGCGGCGGTCGCAAGCCCGCCCTCGTTCATCTGGCCGATCATGAACGGGACGCCCGCCGCCTTCAGGAGCCGGACGGCCTGGAGCGCGGGATTAAGACCGCCGAGCTTGACGAGCTTGAGGTGCGCCATCAGCCCGCCGCCGGCATCCGCTATGCGGGCGACGTCGTCGAGGCCCTTGACGCTCTCGTCGAGCATGACAGGGATCGGGCTTTCTGCGGCGAGGAGCGCGAGGCCCTGCCAGTCGCCAGGCGCGACCGGCTGCTCGACATAGGCGAGGCCGAACGGCGCCAGCGCATCGAGGTGTGCGAACGCCGCGGCGAGATCCCACGCGCCGTTGGCATCGGCCGCGAGCTTGATGCCGTCGCCGAACCGCTCGCGCAGCAGGGCGACGCGGCGGATGTCGTCGCAAATGTCGCCGGCGCCGATGCGCACCTTGAGGTCGCGGAAGCCGCGGGCGACATAGGCCTCGGCGCGGGCCATGAACACGCTGTCGGACGAGACGAACAGGGTCTGGTTGCTCGGCCACGAGATCGCGGCGCCGCCGGAGAGGCCGCCGGGATCGCCACCCGGCATGGCACCGGCGAGCAGCGCGGCGACCGGCAGCCCGGCCCGCTTCGCCACGAGATCGTGCAGCGCGCAATCGACCAGCGTGCGCACCGGCGCGCTCGCACCGGACAGGACCGTTGGCGGCTCGGCGAGAAGCCCGGCCGGGTCGGCGGACCAGTCGAGGGCGCCGGCGACCTCCACCGCTTCCGCCAGCACCGCCTCGGCGGCGAGCCCGTTGAGATAGGCGATGTTGAGGCGCACCTCGCCCGTCGCCACCACATCGCCGCCGTCGAGCCGGAGATAGAGCGTGTCGAGCCCGTCGATCCGGCCGGACGAGGCGGTGTGCAGCACCAGGCCGCCGCCATAGGCCAGCATCGCGCGGTGAAGCGAGGCGCGCATGGTTCAGGCCGTCAGCATGGCGAGCGCGATGTCGCGGTAGATCAGGCTCGAGGTCTCGAACTCGTCCACCGGCACGAACTCGTCGGCCTTGTGGGCGACGGAGAGCGTGCCCGGCCCGATCACGACGCCCTCGGCGCCGGTCGAGCGGAAATGGACGAGGTCGCAGGCGCCCTGGAAGCCGAACGGGCCGGGATCGGCGATACCGTGGGCGCGGCAGGCGGCAAGGCTCGCCTGCACCACGGGACGGTCGGACGCGGTTTCGGTGGCGCCGCCGGTGGTTGGCTTCCACGCCACGATCTCGGCACGCAGGCCGAAGCGCTCGTTGGCGCGGCGGAGCAGGCCGGCGATGTCGGCCTTGACGGCGTCCTCGTCCTCGCCCGGCACCAGACGGCGGTCGAGCAGGAGTTCGCAGGCCCCCGGCAGCACGTTGTCGGCATGGCCGCCGTGGATGCGCGTCACCGTCAGGCTGGCGCCGCCGACGAGCGGATGGGTGCGGTGGCGGACGTCGGTCTCGTGCTCTTCGGCGACCATCGAGATCAGCTCGGCAGCGCGGTAGATCGCGTTCTCGCCGAGGTGGGGCGAGCCGGAATGGGCGGGCACGCCGAGCACGCGGACGAGCGGGCGCAGGCTGCCCTTGTGAGCGGAATAGACGGTGTTCGAGGTCGGCTCGCCGACCACCACGAAATCGATCTTCGGCTTGCGCGAGGCATAGAGTTTCGCGCCCTCGCTGGCGATCTCCTCATCGGCGACGAACACCGCGAGGAGCGTGCCGGACCAGGCGCTGCGATCGGCGGCGAGCATGCGCACAGCCTCAAGCATCGAGGCGAGCGGACCCTTGCAGTCGCAGGCACCGCGGCCGAACAGCTTGCCGTCGGCCTCGCGCAGCACGAAGGGATCGCCGGTCCAGCCGTCGCCGGCCGGCACCACGTCCATGTGGGTGTTGAAGGCGAACACCGGCCCGGGGCCGTTGACGAGGCGCGCCTCGACATTGACGCGGCCGGGCTTGTACTCGTCGAAGGCGATCTCGCATCCGAGCGCGGCCAAGCGGTCGCGCATGTAGATCGCGGCCTCGATCTCGCGGCCCGGCGGGTTCTCGGTGCGGATCGCGACAAGCTCCGCCAGTTCCCGCTTCATGCGGGCGAAATCCGGCGCGGTCGAGGGACGGGACATGACGGCACTCATCAATGGAGGATCTGGTCGAGGAAGTGGCGGGCGCGCTCGTTGACGGAGCCGCCGAAGAACGCCTCGCTGGACGCGGTCTCGACGATCTCGCCGGATTCCATGAAGACGATCTTGTCGGCGGCGCGACGGGCGAAGCCCATCTCGTGGGTGACGACGAGGCTGGTCATGCCTTCGGCGGACAGATCGGCCATGACGTCCAGCACCTCGCGGATCATCTCCGGGTCGAGGGCCGAGGTCGGCTCGTCGTAGAGCATCAGCTTCGGCTTCATGGCGAGCGCGCGGGCGATGGCGACGCGCTGCTGCTGGCCGCCGGAGAGCTCGTCCGGGAAGGCGTCGGCCTTGTCGGGAATGCGGACCTTGCCGAGCAGGTCGACGGCGATGTCGTGGGCGTCGGCGCGGGACAGCCCGAGCACCTTCATGGGCGCGAGCATGATGTTCTCTGCCGCCGAGAGGTGCTGGAACAGCTCGAAATTCTGGAACACCATGCCGATCTGGCGGCGGATGCGCGGCGCGTTCTTCAGATCGGCGGTGATGTTGGCGCCCTCGAAGAAGATGTCGCCGCCGTCGGCGGGTTCCAGCAGGTTGACGCAGCGCAGCAGCGTCGACTTGCCCGAGCCGGAGGGACCGATCAGCACCACGGTCTCGCCGCGGGCGACGTCGAGCGAACAGCGCTTGAGGATGCGCAGATGGCCGAAGCTCTTGTCGATGCCGACGATCTCAAGAAGCTTGCCTTCCCGACCGGCGTGCGATGCGGCGGCGTTCGGCGGAACGGCGGTCTGATCAGCGGACATCGGCGCGCTCCGTGGCAAGCATGAGCCGGTCGAGCAGCGGGCGCTTCTCGCGGCGGCGGCGCTTCTTGGGGTCGAGCCAGCGTTCCAGCAGGGCCTGCAGCACCATGAAGATCGTGGTGAGCGCGAGATAGTAGACGCCGGCCGCCGTCAGGGCCTCGAAATAGCGGAAGGTGGCGCTGGCGGCCTGGTTGGCGACCAGCAGCAGTTCCTCCACCGCGATCACCGAGACGAGCGCGCTGGTCTTCAGCATGCCGATCATCTGGTTGCCCATCGGCGGCAGCACGATGCGGGCGGCCTGGGGCAGCACGATGTGGCGCATCACCTGCGTCGTGCTCATGCCGAGCGCGAGGCCGGCGGTGCGCTGACCCTTCTTCACCGCGTCGAGACCCGAACGCAGGATCTCCGCCATATAGGCGCCCTCGTTGAGGGCGAGAGCGATCACCGCACTCAGGAACGCCGACAGGCGGATGCCGAAGCTCGGCAGCACGTTGTAGATGAAGATGATCTGGAACAGCACCGGCGTGCCGCGGAACAGCCAGAGATAGAACAGCGTAACGACCTGCAGGAGGCGCAGGCGCGTCTCCTGCATCAGGGCGATGACGAGCCCCGCCAGAACGCCGAAGAACAGCGAGGTGACGGTGATCAGCAGGGTGAGCATCGCGCCGTGGAAGAAGACGGGCGAAACGATGTAGTCGAAGACGAGATCGAGCGACATCATGGCCGTCTTCTCCTGTCACGAGGGCGGGATGGAGCGGATCAGTTGAAGATCGACACGGACGCCGGCAGCTTCCACTTCTCGATCAGCGCCTTGTAGGTGCCGTCCGCGACGATCTCCTTCAGGGCGGCCTTCAGCGCGTCCTGCATCGCCGTGTCGCCCTTGCGGGTGGCCATGCCGACCGAGGTGTTGGACTCGAATTCCTCGCCGACGGTCTCGAACACGCCGGGCACTTCCTGCAGCAGCATCACGGCGCCGGGGGTGGAGTCGTAATAGGCGTCGGCGCGGCCCTGGCGGAGCGACAGCGCGGAATCCTGGGCGGTCGGCAGCGTCAGCACCTTCACCGCGCCCTTGCCGGCATCCTGGCAGCGCTTGTCGTCGGCGCGGGCCTGGCTTTCCTCGATGCCGCCGAGGGTGACGGCGATGGTCTTGCCGCAGAGCGAGTCGTCGCGGCCGGTGATCTTGGCCGGGTTGCCGGCCTGCACGATCACCATGTTGCCGATCTTGAGGTAGGGCACGAAGTCCACCTGCTCGGCGCGGGCGGGGTTCATGTACATGGCCGAGTTGATGAGGTCGATGCGGCCGCCCTGCAGCGCCGGGATCAGGCCCTTGAACTCCATGTTCATGGCCTTGGGCTCGGCACCGAGCTTCTTGGCCAGCGCATCGATCAGGTCGATGTCGAAGCCGGTCAGCTTGCCGTCCTTCTGGAACTCGAAGGGCGCGAAGGTGGCGGCGACGCCGTAGGTGATGGCGCCCGGCTCGACGAGGCCGGTCTTGGGCAGTTCGGCGGCCGCGGCGGCGTGGGCGACGCCGAGCGGAAGGACGAGGGCGGCGAGGAAGCGGCGGAGCATGGCGGTTCCCTTGATCGTGAGGTCTGGAAGGACCGGGTTGCGGCTGTCGTCGTTCTTATGATTGCACTTTATGAGGCGAATTATACAAATCCGATGCGCGCCGCTGTCAAGCGGATGCGGGGCCGGCCTGTGCACAAATGATGGACGGCCGCCGATCAAAAACGCATCATTTGTGCCGACAAATCCCGAAAACGCGCGGCCGGCGGGCGCATCTGACGCACGATCGAAGCCTGCGCGGCAGCGGTGCGAGGGCTTGCCGGAGCACGCGGAAGCATTGTATGTCGCGTCATTCCGCATACAAACGGGTGCACGATGGCCCGCAGCTCGAGCCAGAGCCGATTCCGCCTCGCCAACCAAATCCTGGACGTCGTCCGCGAAGGACGGTTCGAACGGGGGCACCATCTGCGCGAGCAGCAGCTCGGCGACCTTCTTCAGGTTTCCCGCACGCCGGTGCGCGCCGCCCTGACGCTGCTCGCCGAGCGCGGCGTGGTCGAGGCGCGCCGCAACCAGGGCTTCTTCCTCAAGGCGACCCCGGACGAACTGCACCGCATCGCCATCGACGTGCCTTCGACCGCCGATCAGGACCTCTACGGCGAGATCGTGCAGGACCGGCTGGCCGGGCGGCTACCGGCCTCGTTCACGCAGGCGGAGATCGCCCGCCGCTACGATGTCGACCGCACGCTGCTGCAGCGCACGCTGTCGCGGCTGGTGGACGACGGCCTGCTGGAGCGCAATGCCGGACGCGGCTGGACCTTCCTGCCGGCGCTGGACAGCGGGCTGGCGCTGCGGGCGAGCTACGAGTTCCGACGCATCATCGAGCCGCAGGGCCTGCTGCTGCCGGACTTCCGGCCCGATCCCGCCGCGCTCGACCGCATCCGCCTGCAGCACATCTATCTGGAGGCGCATCCGCGCATCGCCAGCGTGGACCCGAAGCAGCTGTTCGAGACCGACGCCTCGTTCCACGAGGCCATTGCCGGGTTCAGCGGCAACGCCTTCGTGCTTCAGGCCGTGCAGCAGCAGAACCGGCTGCGGCGCCTGCTCGAATTCAGCGGCTATGCCAACCGGCGGCGGGTGCGCGACTGGTGCCGCGAGCACCTCGCGATCCTCGATGCGGTGGCGGAGGGCGACAATGCCAAGGCGGCCGAGATCATGGGCACCCACCTCGGCAACGCCTATTCGGCCGCTCCCCCGATCACGGCCCGCGCACGGGAGAACGGCGCCGGCTGAGAGCGGCGCTCACGCCCCGGCAGGCGCCTGGAAATTCCGGGCCTGGGAGATGGTCGCGAGCGCGGTGACGAACAGCATCACGCCGGCGACGACGAGCAGCCAGCCGCCGAAGTTGCGATAGGCGACGACGCCGACGATGCCGCCGATCAGGAACGACATGATGGTGTAGACGTGCAGCCGCAGCTTGTTCCAGTTGCGGCCGCGCTCTGTGCGGGGCTCGCGGCCGCGCATGATGTCGAACGCCATGGCGAGTTCGATGCCGATGTCGGTGGCCGTGCCGGAAACGTGGGTGGTGCGGACGCGCGCGCCGGAAATGCGGGTCACCACCGCGTTCTGCAGGCCCATCAGGAAGGCGAGGCCGAGCACCATCACCGCCGCGCGCCACGCATCCAAGAGCCAGAGGTCGGCGCAGCCGAGGATGCCGAGCAGCAGTCCCTCCGCGAGGATGATGTAGGCATAGACCCGGTGCATCCGCCGCCGCCGGCCGGCATTGATGAGCAGCGTCGAGACGGCCGAGCCGCCGATGAACGTCAGCACGATGGCGAAATAGAACAGGCCCGCGCTCCATTGCGCGAAGGCGAAGTGATCGGAGAGCGCCGAGACGTTGCCGGTCATGTTGGCCGAGAAGAACCCGACCGCATAGAACGCCGCCGCGTTGAGTCCGCCCGCCACCGCCGCCAGCAGCGACGCCAGCCGGCGGTCCATCTCGTCGTTCCTGTGCTCACCCTCTCGTACCAGCATCGCACTGGAATCCTTGCAATCTCGCGCCGGCCCAACGCCGTTGGGGCCGGGTTTGACCCCAGCCGCGCACGATGCCGAATGTTCGCTGACCCGATGCCGCTTCGCCCGGGAGGCCCGCGTCGCGGCCGTCCCGGAGGGACCTCGGCACCCGACCGCGCGTCCGGCCACGCCGATCGGGGAGAACAACGGCATACGCCTCCCGCACGCCCGGCTCAAGCGGGAGCACGCGCCGTCGGGAAAATCGGGGCGTCGCTGCCGGATGTCGACCGACCGACGGGAGCGAGATACGGCGTCCGGTCAGGCGGCGCCGCCCATCGCGCCCCCGATCGCGCCCGCGGCCGCGAGCGCCGCGACGACGACCCACGGCGGCATCTTCCACACGGTCAGGGCGAGGAAGCCCGCGAGCGCCAGCGCGAAATCAGCCGGGCGGAACACGGCGCTCGTCCACACCGGATCATAGAGGGCGGCGCCGAGAATGCCGACGACGGCCGCGTTGGCGCCGCGCATCGCCGCCTGCACATCGGGGCGATGGCCGATGGCTTCGCGAAAGGGCAGCATGCCGTAGACCAGCAAGAGGCCCGGCAGAAAAATCGCGCCGAGCGCGATGGCCGCGCCGGCGAGGCCGTTGGGCGCCGGGGCGACCACGGCGCCGAGATAGGCGGCGAACGTGAACAGCGGCCCCGGCACCGCCTGCGCGAGGCCGTAGCCGGCGAGGAAGGCCTCGTTCGTGGCCCATCCCGGCGTGACGACCTCGGCCTGGAGCAGCGGCAGCACGACGTGCCCGCCGCCGAACACCAGCGCGCCGGAGCGATAGAACGCATCGAACAGCGACACGCCCGGCAGGCCGGTCGCGGCCGCAAGAAGCGGCGGCAGCACGAACAGCGCCGCAAACAGGACGAGGGCGACGACGCCGTTGCGGCGCGAGACCGGGAAGCGGAGTGCGTCGCCGGCGGCAGCGGGGCCTGACCGACAGAGCCCGAGGCCCGCGACGGCTCCAAACCCGATCGCGGCGACCTGCCCGATCGCGCCGCCGACGAACACGACGATGGCGACCGCGGCGAGCGCGATGCCGGCGCGTTCCCGGTCCGGTGTCAGCGTGCGTGCCATGCCCCAGATCGCCTGGGCCACGACCGCGACGGCGACCAGCTTCAAGCCGTGCAGCAGGCCTTCGGCCACCGGCCCGGAGACGGTGGAGGCGCCGAGGGCGAAGGCGACCATCACCAGCGCCGACGGCGCCGTGAAGCCGAGCCACGCGGCGAGACCGCCGGCAAGGCCGTTGCCGCGCAGGAGCCCGAGCGCGAACCCGACCTGGCTGGACGCCGGCCCGGGCAGGAACTGGCAGAGGGCCACCAGATCGCCGTAGCCGTCTTCGTCGATCCACCGGCGGCGGACGACGAGTTCGGTGCGGAAATAGCCGAGATGGGCGATCGGCCCGCCGAAGGACGTGAGCCCGAGCTTCAGGAAAACGGCCAGCACTTCCCATGCCGAGCCGCCGCCCCGATCCGAATGCCCGGTCCCGTCCCGCATCGCCGTCGCCCCGCTTCATCGCCCGGGCGATCCGGATGCCCGCGCACGCCCCCGAGGGGACGAACGCCTGCGATCATGCCGCGCGGTGGCGGGATCGGACGGATGCCGTCTGTCGTCGAAACCCGACACGATCGATGCGGTCTGTCCGGCCTTCCGTCAACCCGTATCGGGCGCGATGGCGGTCGGGCCGCGCCCGGCTCACTCCGCGGCGGCAAGGCTCTCTTCGCAGAGCACGAAGAAGTCGCGCTCGGCGGCGGCCCTGTAGGCGCTTTCATATTGCTGGCGCACCAGGGCGGAGACGAACATCGGCACATGGTCGGCGCGGGCGGTGTCGATGATGATGTCGAAGTCCTTCATCATCTGCGCCACGGTGAAGGCGGGCGTGTAGTCGCCGCTTTCGATCAGCGCGCGCTTGTAGCCGATCAGCGGCGAGGCCACCGCGCTCTGGCAGATCACCTCCATCATGTCGCGGATGTCGATGTCGCCCCGCCGGCCGAGGGCGAGTGCCTCCGCCACCAATGAGGCGGTGCCGCCGACGAGGGTGTTGAGCACGAGTTTGAGATAACGCGCCTGCTCGTCCTCGCCGACATAGAAGCGGCGCGCCGACAGGCGGGCGAGCAGCGGCTCCACCGCGTCATAGGCCGCGCGGGGCCCGGAGGCGAGCACGGACAGCGTGCCGGCCTCGGCCATGACGGTGCTGCCGGAGACCGGTGCGCGCACATAGCCGATGCCGCGTTCGGCCAGGGCCGCCGCCACCCTGCGCGAGATCGCGGGCGAGACGGTGCTCATCTCCACCAGGATCGCGCCGGGGGCGAGCCGCGCCGCGAGCCCGGCCTCGCCCAGCACCACGGCGGCGAGCACCGTGTCGTTCGGGATCATCGAGAACACGATCCCGGCCTCGGCGGCGAGCGCCGGGACGTCGAAGCCGGTTTCGGCGCCGCTGGCGGCGGCGGCGGCGCGGTTGCCGGCGTCCGGCTCGGAGACGACGAGGCGATGGCCGGCCTCGACGAGGCGACGGATCATGGGGCCGCCCATCTTGCCCGCGCCGATCCAGCCGATGGTGCGCGGGCGGGCGGCGGCGTCGCGCGGCCCGCCGGTGCCGCCTGTGCCGCCGGTTCCGCCTGTGCCGCCGGTTCCTGGGGATGCGGTTTCAATGCTCATGTTCGGTGCTCGCGCTTGACCGGGAGGGCGGCGGACGGGACCGCGCCGCCGCTCGCCGGATCGGATTCAGGACAGCGGTTCGGCCGGGGCGGCGCGGCGCCGCATCAGGCGGAAATCCCATTCCACCACCCGTTTCGGCGCCTCGCCCGCGCCGGCCGCAGCCGGTTCGTCGAGATCGCGGAGCGTGGCGATCAGGCTCTCCTTGACGCCGAACACGGCGTCGGATTCGAGATAGGGGTCGCCCGGCATGAAGATGTGGGTCGTCACCGGCTCGTAGCCGTCGGCGGCGACGATGAAGTGGATGTGCGCCGGCCGGTAGGGATGGCGGCCGAGGGCGATCAGGAGCCGGCCGACCGGGCCATCGTGGGGAATGGCGTAGTATTGCGGCACGATGGAGCGGAACCAGAACCGGCCCTCGTCGTCGGCCTCGAACAGGCCGCGCAGGTTCATCTCCGGCTGGAGGCCCTGCTGCTGCACGTCGTAGAAGCCGTCGCCGTTGGCCTGCCAGACATCGAGCAGCGCGTGGGGGATGGGCCGGCCGGCCTCGTCGGTGACACGGCCGCGCACCAGCACAGGCTCGCCGATGCCGTCGAGGCAGATGCTGTCGCCGAGCGCGCGGCGCGGCGCGTTCTCGACGTGGAACGGGCCGAGCACGGTCGATTCCGTGGTGCCGCCGCCCTTGTCGTGGTTGATGGCGTCGACCAGCATCGAGGCACCGAGCACGTCGGACAGGAGGATGAACTCCTGGCGCCAGTCGGAGCAGATCTGGCCGGTACGGGTGAGGAAGTCGATGGCCGCCGCCCATTCCTCGGTGGTCAGCTCGACCTCCTTGATGGCGGCGTGCAGATGGCGCACGAGAGCGCTCATGATCGTCTTGAGCCGGTCGTCCGGGCACCCCTCCATGCGCGCGATCACCACGTCGGCGGAGTTGGCGGCGGTGAAGTAGCCGATCGGCGTGCTCTCTGCCCCGGAGGCCGGCCGGGGGGCTGTGTGCGAAGGCATCGGTGTTCCCTCCCTTGTCGTTTAGGGCCGGCGACCGGGCAGCGACTGGCGCCCGCGCGGCTCGGCCGGGATTTTCTCTCAGGCGGCCGGATCGGAAGGCGCGCGGCCGGCGAAGGCCGCGGCGATCAGCGCGCGCACGGCATCGCGGTCGAACGGGCGCGGATTCCAGTAGGGATTGGCGACGGCGAGATCGGCCGCCCGGTCGATGCCGTCGGCCGGCATGCCGATGGCCTCGAGCGCTGTCGGCGCCCCGACGGCGCGCGCGAGGCGGTGGAGCCGCAGGGCCGGATCGCCCTCGCCTTCCCCGAGCGCGCGGTCGAGCGCGGCCATCGCCTCCGGCGCGGCCGGCGCGTTGAAGGCGACGACGTGGGGCAGCACGACGGCGTGGGTCTCGGCGTGGGGCAGGTCGAAGCTGCCGCCGAGAACGTGGCAGAGCTTGTGGTGCAGCGCCATGCCGACGGCGCCGAGCACCGCGCCGCAGAGCCAGGCGCCGTAGAGCGCACGGCTGCGGGCCTCGCGGTCGGCCGGATCGCGCACGATCGCCGGCAGCGCGGCGGCGAGCGCGCGCACGCCGTCCTCCGCCATCAGCGAGACGATGGGGTTGCGGTCGCGGGCATAGAGGCCCTCGACGGCGTGCGCGATGGCATTGAGGCCGCTGGTGGCCGACAGGCCCGCCGGCAGCGACAGCGTCAGCGCGGGATCGTAGACGACCGCTTCCGGCAGGATGCGGCGGTCGCGGCGGGTGGTCTTCACGCCGTTCTCGGTCTCGCCGAGGATCGGCGTCATCTCCGAGCCGGCATAGGTGGTGGGCACCACGAGCTGCGGCAGGTCGGTGCGCCAGGCGATGGCCTTGCCGAGCCCGGTGGTGGAGCCGCCGCCGACGGCCAGCGTGGCGTCGGCACCGGTCTCGCGCAGCACGCCGAGCGCGGTCTCCGTCACGTCGGTCGGCGTGTGCATCACCGCGCCGGCGAACAGGCCCGCGACCCGCGGACCGAGCATCACCGCGATGCGCTCGGCCTCAGCCCGCTGCGGCGGCGTCGCCAGCACCAGGACGCGCGAGACGCCGAGGCGGTCGACCTCGTCGGCGAGCCGGTCGAGGCTGCCCCAGCCGAACACCACGCGGCTCGGCAGCGCCTCGTAAACGAACGGGTCCATCGTCCATATCCTCCAGTGACGCGGCGGGCCGTCACCCGGCCGTGAGCGTGACCTTGATGCAGCGGTCGGACTGCTTGCCGAGTTCGAACGCTCGCACCGCCTCCGCCAGCGGGAAGCTGTGGGTCTGGATCGGCGAGAGATCGAGACCGGTGCGCTCCAGGAAGCGGATCGCGGCAGGCCAGACGCCGGGGGAGCCGATGCAGCCCTTCACGGTGAGATTGCGCATCTGGATGTTGCCGAGATGGGAGGCGACCTTGCGGCCGATATTGATGCCGACCATCGAGACGCGGCCTTCCTCGCGGGCGAGATCGAACACCGAGCCGAGCGAGGCGTCGTGGCCGGACGCCTCGACGACGAGATCGGCACCGACGCCGCCGGTGAGGTCCATCACGCGGGCGGTGACATCCTCGGCCACGGGATCGATCGCCTCCGCGGCGCCGAGCGCGAGCGCGGTGGTGCGGCGGTGGGCGATGGGATCGACCACGATCACCCGCGCGCCCATGCCGATGGCGGCCGCCGCGGAAACGAGGCCGATGGTGCCGCCGCCGGATACGACCACGGTTTCCGCCGCATTGGTGCCGCCGGACCGCATCACCGCGTAGTAGCCGCAGGTGAAGGGCTCGATCAGCGACGCCTTGCGGTCATCGATGGCGTCGGGAAGCTTGTGCAGCCATTCCGGCCGCGCGGTGAAATATTCCCGGTCGGCCCCGTCGAGCGAGAAGCCGAAATGATGGAGCCGGTCCGGCAGGCGCACCACGCACTCGCCCACCACGCGATCGCCCGGCTTGAAGCCCGTGACGGCGCGACCGACCTCAACCACCTCGCCGCACCACTCGTGGCCGGGCGTGACGGGATAGCTGATCGGGATGATGTAGCGGCCCGCGAGCAGTTCGTAGTCGGAATGGCAGATGCCGACGGCCTTCATCGTGAGAAGGACTTCGTTCTCGTCGATCTCAGGCATCGGCACGTCGCGGACGACCGGGCGGTCGGGCGCCTCGAAGATCAGCGCTTTCATCGGGTGTCTCCTCCTTCGTCTGCCTCTTGTCGGACAAGGCTCACCCGTTCGCCCGGCTGGGTACGCCGGGCGCCGGATGGTCCGGGACTTTCCTCTAAGCCGCGTCCGCCGCCGGGGCGGCCGGCCGTTTGCTCAGCGCACGGGCTCGATGGCCCGCGAGCGCGATGCCGCGACGATCGCCTCCAGCAGCGCGATGTTGTCGACGAGCTGCTCGCCGGTGATCGGATAGGGCGCCTTGCCCTCCACCGCGCGGCCGAACGCCTCGAGATTCCAGAGCACCGGCTCGGCGGGGCCGACCTCCTCGACCCGGATGGGCTCGCCCTTGAGGCCGGACGTGACGACCCAGCCGTCCGGCGCCTCGACATGGGCCTTGTCGCGGATGTCGATCCAGCCGGCGGTGCCGTAGACGGCGAAGCGCGACACGAACGGATAGCCGAGCGAGGCCGAAATGTAGGCGGTGCCGCCGCCGTGAAAGCGGACATAGGCGCTCATGGTATCGCCCGAGGGCAGGCCGGAGGCGAGGTTCTCGCAGCTCACGACCACCTCCCGCGCCGGCCCCATCAGCGCGACCGACAGGTCGGTGAGGTGGATGCCGGTCGCCGTCATGCCGCCGGCCGGCGCGTGGGCGGGATCGAGCCGCCAGTTGGACGGATCGAGCGACAGGAACTTGTCGTGGCTGAAATTCGCCTCGATCTGGACGATGCGGCCGAGGCTGCCGTCGGCGGCGCGCTTCAGGAGATCGGCCATCGGCGGCTCGAACCGGCGCTCGTGGCCCATGCCGAGCACCACGCCCGCCTCCCGACAACGCGCGACGGCGGCCTCTGCGCCGGCCCGGGTCAGCGCGAGCGGCTTCTCGCAGAACACATGCTTGCCGGCGGTCGCGGCGCGGGCGATCTGTTCCTCGTGCAGGGCGTGGGGCGTCGCCAGCACCACGGCATCGACCGCCGGGTCGGCCAGCGCCTCGCCGAGATCGGCGCCGAGCACGATGCCGTGCCGGCCGGCGAAGTCCGCCGCCGCCGCCACGTTCGGCTCGACGGCGCGGACGATGCGCACCCCGTCGCTGTGGCCCTGGACCACGTCCGTCATCTTGCGGCCCCACCAGCCGAGGCCGACCATCGCAAGGTTGATCATATGCGTCGCTCCCTCCGGCCGGGGCCTCAGGCCCTGTTGTCCATGCGCTTCAGGAAGGGGTTGATCGAAACCGTCTCCCAGACCCCCGCGTGGAAGAATGGATCGTTGCGGTGGAAGGCCTCCACCGCCGCGCGATCCGCCGCCTCCACCAGGAAGAAGCTGCCGATCATGGTCTCGCCGTCGTCGGCGACGAGCGGACCCGAAATGACGATCGCGACCGGCGGCGCGGAGAGATAGGCCTTGTGCGCGTCGTAGTTGGCGAGCCGCGTCGGCAGCGCGCCGGGCTTGTCGAGGCAGTGGATCACGAAATGCATGGCAAGCTCATTTGATAGGATGAATGCGAAAGATCGAACCCGGAGGGCAAGCCGCCCGGCCTCAGGTGCGAACGAGGATCTTGAGATGGTGGCCCGCGGGATCGAGCAGGGCCTCGAAGCCCTTCTCAACCACGTCGTCGGCGGCGATCTCGCCGGTCACGACGCGCTCGACCGGGAACAGCCCGGCCTCGATCATGCCGGCGATGCGCGGCCACACCTGCACCGGGTAGCACCACGTCGCCTCGACGGTGATGTCCTTCAATGCCCACAGCATGGCGTCGATGGAGGCCGGCCGCACATGAAGGCCGGTCTGCACCACCACCCCCTGGCGGCGCACCACGGCGACGCAGGTGTTGAGCGAGCGCTCGTTGCCGACGCATTCGATGGCGACGTCGGCGCCGACGCCGTCCTCGGTGTGGTCGCGCACCACGGTTACGGCATCCTCTGCCGTCGGATCGATGCCGATCGCTCCGGGCACGAGGCCGACCGCCATCCGGCGGCGGGTGGCGTTCGGTTCGGAGACGAAGATGCGGGCAGCGCCGGCAGCCCGCGCCGCGAGCACGGTGAGCGCGCCGATCGGCCCGGCCCCGGAGACGAACACCGTCGAGCCCGCCGTGACCCGGCCGCGATCGACGCCGTAGAGCGCGACGGCCGCCGGCTCGATCATCGCCGCCTGGATGTCGGACACCCCGTCCGGAACGCGGAACACGTTGTAGTCGTTGAGGACCGCGCGTTCGGCCATGCCGCCCCAGGCCCAGGAAAGCCCGACGCAGCCGAGCTTCTCGCTGAGATGATAGAGGCCGCGGCGGCCGTAATAATCGTCCCGCGGGGCGATGAGCGGCTGGATCGAAACCCGGTCGCCGGGCGACACGGTGGCGACGGCATCGCCCACCGCGACGACGCGGGCGGAGAACTCGTGGCCGAGGATCTGCGGCAGCACGGCGCCGGTATAGACGTGCGGCGTCGCGGGGGTGACGATCGGACCGGCGGCATATTCGTGCAGATCGGTGCCGCAGATGCCGCAGACGATGGGCTCGACGAGCACCTGGCCGGGGGCGAGACGTTCGTCCGGCGGGGCCACGTCCTCGACGCGGATGTCCTTTCGGCCATGGAAGCGCACAGCGCGCATGGGAAACCCCTTGAGGTTGGTCGGCGAAGGAGGTGGGGAGAACCCCGCCGTCTCGGCGAGACGGCGATGCTCCCGGTCTTCGTGGTCGCGGGTGTTGCCGGGCGGACGGCGGCGTTCGCCCGGCAGGTCGTCCACGCCTATTGCGCGGTGTAGCCGCCATCGCAGACGAGGCTGGCGCCGGTGACGAACCGCGCCTCGTCGGAGGCGAGGAACAGCACGCAATTGGCGACGTCGACCGGCTCGCCGAGGGTGAGCGGGTGCTTGGCCTTCATCATCTCGAGATAGACGTCGAGGCCGCCCGGATAGGTCTCACCGGCCTTCATGAACAGCGGCGTCTTGGTGGAGCCCGGATGGACCGCGTTCACGCGGATGCCCCAGCGCGCATAGCAGATCGCGTCGGTCTTGGTCATCAAAAGCACCGCGCCCTTGGTGGCGTGGTAGGGCGGCAGGTCGTCGTTGCCGATCAGGCCGTAGATCGAGGAGAAGTTCACGATCGAGCCGGCCTTCTTCTCCATCATCGTCGGCAGCACATGCTTGGTGCAGAGGAACACGCCCCGGGTGTTGATGGAAAAGATGTGGTCCCACTCCTCCACCGTCACCTCGTGGGTGAACTTGTTCACGCCGGTGACGGCGGCATTGTTGACGAGCACGTCGATGGTGCCCCAGCGCGCCAGCACCGCGGCGACGGCGGCCTTCACATCCGCCTCGCTGGAGACGTCGGCACGCGCGAACAGCGCCTCGCCGCCTGCCGCCTCAATGGCTGCGGCCGTCTTCTCGCCGGCCGGGGTCACGTCGAAAACCGCCACCTTGGCGCCTTCCTCGGCGAAGCGCCGGCAGGTCGCCTCGCCGATGCCGGTGCCGCCGCCGGTGACGATGGCGATCTTGTTCTGCAAACGTCCCATGTCTTCCTCCCGTCGCGGCCTCTGCGGGCCGCCTTGTTCCAACGCTCAGATCAATACCATGCCGCCGTCGACCATCAGCGTCTGACCGGTGATGTAGTCCGAGGCGGGCGCGGCGAGGAACGTGGTGAGCCCGACGATGTCGGCCGGGGTGGAGGCACGGCCGGCGAGGATCGAGGCGGAGAACTCGTTGATGGCCTGTTCCGGCTTCTCGGTGAGGCCGTGGTCGCGGAATTCCTGGTCGAGCTGCGCCCAGAGTTCCGTGCGCACGACGCCGGGCGCGAAGCTGTTGACGGTGATGCGGTGCTCGGCCAGCGCGCGGGCGGCGGCCTGGGTGAGCGCCACAACGGCGAACTTGCTGGCGCAATAGTGCGCGAACAGCGGATAGCCCTGCTTGCCGGCAATGGAGGACGTGTTGACGATCTTGCCGCCGCGGCCCTGGGCGATCATCTGCTCCGCCGCTTCCTGGGTGCCGATCAGCACGCCGAGGCCGTTGACGTCCATGATGCGGCGCCAGTCGTCCTCGGTCACCTTCATGAACGGGCAGGTCTGGCTGATGCCGGCATTGTTGAACATCACGTCGAGCCCGCCGAACGCGGCGACGGTGGTGGCGATCAGCGCCTTGACGCTCGCCCGGTCGGCGACGTCGACGGCGACGGCGATGGCCTCGCCGCCGGCCGCGCGGATGCCGGCGGCGACCGTCTCGGCGCGCGCGGCGTCGAGGTCGGCGACGGCGACGCGGCCCCCGGCGCGGGCGAGGTCGGCGGCGATGGCCGCGCCGATGCCACGGCCGGCGCCGGTGACGATGACGCTGCGGCCATCGAGGCGGTAGCCGCCGGAGGGGATCTGAGTTGCATCGGTCATTGGGCACTCCAATCGGTGTCTGGGGCGCGCGGTCAGTGCGCGCGGCGCATGTAGAAGGCGGCGGCCAGGATGATCACGGCGCCCTTGATGATGATCTGGAACTGGACCGGCAGGCCGAACAGCAGCACGGCGTTGAACACCACCGTGAGGATCGCGGCCCCGGCGAGTGCGCCGGGAATGGAGCCGCGGCCGCCGGAGAGCGCCACGCCGCCGATGACCGCCGCGACGATGGAATCGAGCTCGAACCCGCGCCCGACCCAGTTGTCGACGATGCCGACGAAGCCCGACAGCACCAGCCCCGCGATGGCGGCGAGCCCGCCGGAGATCATGTAGCAGGCGATGGTGACGCGGTCGGCGCCGATGCCGACGAGCCGGGCGGTGAGCGGGTTGCCGCCGGTGATATAGACCTTGCGGCCGAAGGTGGAGGCATGGAGCACCAGGCCGAACACGACCGCCAGCACCACCATGACCATGAGATTGTAGGGCACGCCGTAGAACGCCTGGGAGCCGACGGTGCGCAGCAGCGGCGGCACGCTTCCCGAGGGGGCGCCCTGGGTCCACGCGAAGCGGATGCCCTGGAGCACGATCATGGTCGCCAGCGTGGCGAGGAACGGCGACACCCGGCGCTTCGTGATCAGCAGGCCGTTGGCGAGCCCGGTGCCGAGCCCGATGGCGAGCCCGAGGCCGAGGACGGCCGGCAGATCGGCGTTGGTGCCGGAAAAGCTCGTCGCCGCCACGGCCGCGGTCGCCATGACCGAGGAGACCGACAGATCGAGGCCGCGCACCAGGATCACGAAGGTCTGGCCGATGACGACGATGCCGAGCGGCGCCATCTGCATCAGCATGTTGGAGATGTTGTCGCCGCGCAGGAAGCTGGGTGCGACGATGCCGGACACCACGATCAGCGCGATCAGGAACAGGTAGATGCCGTGACGGGAGGCGAAGCCGGCAAGGCCCGACCGGCCGGGACCGGCCTTCGTCGCGGTGGCGTCCATCGATCCGGCTCCCGTATGCGACGCGGCGGCGTGGGGCGTTCCCGCAAGCTCGCTCATGCGATCGACCTCCTTCTTTCGATGTAGACCGAGACCGCGAGGATGATGATCAGGCCCTGGACGATGAGCTGGACGTGGGACGAGACGTCCATGAAGTTCAGCAGGTTGTTGAGGAGCGAGATCAGGTAGGCGCCGATCAGCGTGCCGATGACGCCGCCGCGGCCGCCGGAGAGAAGCGTGCCGCCGACCACGACCGGCGTGATCGAGGCGAGCGTGTAGTTCGCGCCCTGATAGGGCTGGCCGGAGCCGAAGCGGCCGACGAGATAGATCGCGGTCAAGGCCGCGCAGAGCCCGCAGAAGGCGTAGACGAACACGATGACGCGGTCGTGGGGCAGGCCCATCAGCCGGGCGGCGTGGGCATCGTCGCCGACCGCGTAGATCTGGCGGCCGAACGGCACGTAGCGCAGGAACAGGGCGACGAGGACGAAGGCGACGACCGCGAGCACCGCCGAGGCCGGCAGGCCGAACAGCTTGCCGTAGGCGATGGCGTCGAATTCCGGCGGGGCCGAGCCGACCGGCCCGAGCGCATAGAGCAGCGTGATGCCCTGCAGGATGGCGCCGGTGCCGAGGGTGACGATCAGCGGGTGGATGCGCAGGCGGATGACCGCGAGACCGTTGACGGCGCCGACGCCGAGACCGAGCGCGAGCATGGCGGCGACGACCGGCAGGGTGCGGGCGGAATCGCCGTCGATCAGGCCGGCCGTCAGCACCGAGACGAGGCTGATGAGCGAGCCGACCGAGAGGTCGATGCCGCCGGTGAGGATCGCCAGCGTCTGGCCGAGGCTGACGAAGGCGAGCCCGGAGGACTGCTCGAACACGTTGAGCAGGTTGCCCGCCGTGCGGAAGCGGTCGGACAGCACCGCGCCGACCGCCAGCATGGCCGCGATCAGCAGGAGCGAGGTGACGATGCCCGTGCGCGCGGCGAGGAAGCGGCCGAGCCGCGAGCGGCGGCCACGGGCGGGAGCGGAAACGGGAAGCGCTGATGTCGTGGGAGTTGATGTCGGCATGGGTCCGGTTCCTCCCGTCAGGCCGCGGCGTGCTGGGTGGCGAGGCCGACGATCGCCGTTTCCTCGATCTCGTCGCCGACGAGTTCTCCGGTGACGATGCCCTCGCGCATCACCACCACGCGGTCGGACATGCCGACGATCTCCGGCAGTTCCGACGAGATCATCAGGACGGCGATGCCGGCTTCGGCGAGCGCCTGCATGATGCGGTAGATTTCCATCTTGGCGCCGACATCGACGCCGCGGGTCGGCTCGTCAAGGATCAGCACGCGGCGGCAGGTCCGCGCCCAGCGGGCGACGATGACCTTCTGCTGGTTGCCGCCCGACATCACGGCGACGGGCGTGTCGGGGCCGCGGCAGGCGATCTGGTAGGAGGCGATCGCCTCGGCGGCGATGGCGCGCTCGGCGCCGCGGTCGAGGAAGCCGCCGCGCGAAACGTCGCCGAGCGAGGAGGCGGAGACGTTCGCCGCCACGTCCATCAGCATGGCGAGGCCCTGGCCCTTGCGGTCCTCGGTGACGAGGCCGATGCCGAGCGCGATGGCGCGGGCGGGCGTCATGGCGTGACGGGCGGTGCCGTCGATGACGACCGTGCCTTCCGACAT
The DNA here is from genome assembly GCF_900148505.1 of Pseudoxanthobacter soli DSM 19599. Lineage (NCBI taxonomy): Bacteria > Pseudomonadati > Pseudomonadota > Alphaproteobacteria > Hyphomicrobiales > Segnochrobactraceae > Pseudoxanthobacter > Pseudoxanthobacter soli. The sequence continues at coordinate 57,011 of NZ_FRXO01000008.1, forward strand.
CGCGAGGCCGCCGAAGATGGCGAGCGCGAGTTCGGTGCGGCCCGCGCCGACCATGCCGGAGAGCCCCGTGATCTCGCCGGCCCGAAGCGTGAGATCGGCGCGCCGGACGCGGCCGGGGACCGAGATGCCGCGCGCCTCCAGCACCACCGGGCGCGGCGCCGCGGGCGCGGGCCGCTTCGGCGGGAAGAGCTCGCGCATGTCGCGCCCGACCATCAGCGCGATCAGGCGGTCGCGGTCGAGTTCGGCGACGCGGCGGGTCGCGACGTGACGGCCGTCCTTCAGGACCGTCACCCGGTCGCAGTGGGCGAAGATCTCCTCCAGGCGGTGGGAGATGTAGACGATGGCGACGCCCTGGCGGCGCAGCGCGTGGAGGCGCTCGAACAGGAGATCGACCTCGCGCCCGGAAATCACCGCCGTCGGCTCGTCGAGGATCAGCACCTTGACGTCGTGGACGAGCGCCTTGGCGATCTCCACCATCTGCTGGTCGGCGACCGACAGCTCGCTCACCCGCGCCTCGGGGTCGATGTCGACGCCGAGGCGGAGCAAGAGCGCCGCCGCCTCGGTGCGGGTGCGGCGATGGTCGACGAGGCCGAGCCGGGACCGCCGCTCGTGGCCGAGGAAGATGTTCTCGGCGACCGTGAGGTGCGGGAACAGCACGAATTCCTGGTAGATGACGTGGATGCCGGCGGCCTTGGCCTCGCCCGGCGAGGCCCAGGCCACGGGCTTGCCGTCGAGCGTCATCGCGCCCTCGTCAGGCCGGTAGACGCCGGCGATGACCTTGGTCAGCGTCGACTTGCCGGCGCCGTTCTCGCCGGCGAGCGCGTGGATCTCGCCGGCCGCGACGTCGAACGACACGCCCTGCAGCGCCTGGACGCCGGGGAACCCCTTGGAAATGCCTGTGAGCGTCAGCATGGCAACGCCTCGTCTCGTCGTCGGTTTCGCGCTCGTGGGCGGCCGCCCGGGAGGGTCCGGGCGGCCGTCGTCGCGGAGCCGTCGGCTCCGCCGGCCCGTTACTTCGGATAGTCGACGGAGAAGGTCTTGGGGTCGTAGCCCGGCCCCATGCCGCCGGTGACGAGCATGTCGGCGGGACCGTCCTTCACCACCATCTCGTCGATGTAGACGTCGGGGCGGATCGAGGGGGTCTCGTCGCCGCGGGTGACGGCGATCTGGGAATTGATCTCGGTGATGCACGGCACCTTGGCACCGTCGAGCACCTTGAGCGCGGTCTCGATGGCCTGGCCGCCCATGGCCGGCGGATAGCCGACCTCCAGCATCGGCACCTTGTATTTCAGCGCCATCTGCAGCGGGCCGTTCACGTCGGCGGTGGTGTGGGGCGGGATCTCGCCGGGCTTGAAGCCGGCCTCGAGGAACGCCTCGATGGAGCCGGGCGTCTGCAGGCCGTGCGTGGAGAACACGCCGTTGATGTCCTTGCCGTACTTGGCGATCACGGCCTGCATCGCCTGCTTGCCCTTCACCGGGCTCCAGTCGGAATAGACGGTGTCGAGGATCTTGATGTTCGGATACTGGTCAAACACCTGCATGCCGGCACGCACGCGCGCCTCGTTCGGGCTCGATCCGGCCTGACCGCCGAGAATGACGATGTTGCCCTTGCCGTTGAGCTTCTCAACCAGCCACTGCGCCCACAACCGGCCTTCCATGTTGTCGGAGGCGGTGACGAAGGTGACGAAGTTGTCGGAGGCGATGCGGCGGTCGACCATGACGACCGGAATGCCCTGCTTCATCACGCGGCTGACGGCGGGATCGAGCGCCTTCTCGGTGTTGGCGGAGACGATCAGGAGATCGACACCGCGGGAGACCAGATCCTGAATGTCGGCGATCTGCTTGGCGTCGTCATGGCCGGCATCGGTGATGAGCAGCTTGCCGATCTTGTCCTTGTGCTCGGCAGCGGCCTTCTCGAGCGAATGCAGCGCCACGACGCGCCAGCTGTCGCCGAGGCCGGCGTTCGAGAAGCCGATGGTGTAGGGACCCGCCTTCTTGTACTGGCTGGTATCCTTGAAACAGACGTCGGCGGAGGGATTGAACAGGAACGTGCGCGGCGCTCCCTTGTACCAATCCGCTGAAGCAATGCTCGTTCCCATGGCGAGAGCGACGGCGGCGCACGAAATAATGGACAGTTTAGTCCGCATCTATTCCTCCCTTGAAATCAGCAAGGAGGAAATCGCGCATGAAGGTTCGGCCCGTGGATACACGGCCGTCAGCCCCTCTCGCAGCATTTCCTCTCGGGAGCCTCTTGTGGGCTCTGGTCGCGAAGCCTAGCGATGCCGGCCCTCGCCGCAATCGCGAAAATATTCATTTTGAACAAGTTGCCATGTCGCCTCGGCGCCGCGGCCCCCTAGTCTCCGGACCAGAACCGTCCCGCCGGCCCGTGGGCCGACGGAAGGCCGGAGACTTGGTTCGGAGACTTGGCGCGGAGACTTGGCGTGAAGCGTGCAACCACCCGGGTCGCGACAAGGCGGCTGCCCGATCGACATATCGGCTGGATCGGCGTCGGCAAGATGGGCGCGCGGATGTGCCGGCGCGCGCTGGCGGCCGGCTACCGGCTGACCGTTCTGGAGCCCGTGGTGGAGAACCGCGCGATCGTGGTCGCGCGCGGCGCCGGGTTCGTCTCCACCGCCGCCGAACTCTGCGACCGGGCGCGGGTGATCGTGCTGACGATTCCCGACGATTCTGTGCTGCGGGAGGTCGTGCTCGGACCGGACGGCCTCTGCGCCCACGTCGCGCCCGGCGACATCGTGGTCGACATGAGCACGGTGTCGCCCCACCTCTCGGCGGAAGCGGCCGATGTTCTGGCAAGGACAGGCGCGGCATTCGTGCGCGCACCGGTTTCGGGCAGCACCCAGCTCGCGAGCGACGGCCAACTGACGATCCTGCTTTCCGGCCCGCCGGAGGCGGTGCGCGCCGTGGAGCCGCTGCTCGCCACGCTCTCCACGCGCCGGCTCTATCTCGGCGCCGGCGAGGAAGCGCGCTATATGAAGTTCGTTTTGAATATTCTGGCGGGCTCGACGGCGGCGGTGCTGTCGGAGGCGCTGATGTTCGGGCGCAAGGGCGGCCTTTCCACCCGCGCCATGCTCGACGTGATCGCAGACAGCATCGTCGCGTCGCCGCTGATCGAAGGAAAGCGCGACATGCTGCTGGCGCGAGACTTCGACCCGGCGTTCTCGATCCAGCAGATGATCACCGATTTCGACCTCGTGGCCGACACCGCACGCGCAATCCGCGCGCCGATGATGATCGCAGGCCTGATCCGCCAGCAGTTCGAACTCGCCCGGGCCGCCGGCGACGGCGAGCGCGACTATTTCGCCCTGCTGGAGCAGTTCGAGCGGATGGCGGGCCTTGCCCCCGAGGCACCCGACGAGGCCGACGACACCCTGCCGGAGACCGGCTGACGGCCAAGGCCAGGCGCGTGGTGGACTCGCCACGACAGCCTCTAATTAGCACCTCGTGGGACGCTTTCGGGCACACAGGCAAAAAGTGCTTTTCTTTCCAAATGGATATTCGCACTTCTCACTCTGCCCGATGGCCCTTCATACGGGCCTCCTTTCAAAAACGAACATATCATGAATATCTATATGTTGCGTAAAAATTAGAATCATGCACTATATGTAGATGCCGATGCTGCTCGCTTCGGTGCCGGATGCAACGGCCCTCATAGCTGTCGAGAGGTGATTTTATGAGTAAGAAGCCCGTGAAGATCGGTCGCAATGCTGGAAATGGGCAGTTCACCACGGTTAAAACCGCGACCAACAGCCCCAAGACGCATATCGTCGAAACGATTAAGCGTTGACCTGCAAAAAGCTGAGGGCCGCCTGTTACGCTGCCCTCAGCAACCGAAAATAGTGACTGCACTCAGAAAGTATAGAGGCTTCGACTAGGAATGGTTTGAGCCCCAAAACTGAGACAGTGTTCCGAGCTTTCGGCGACGGACTGTGGACCTGCGCCGGCCAACCCGGCGCTGACATCGGAGAGAATGCACTTCCGCGCCATGGCGACGCGGCGTATCGTGCCACCGGAGGGCGTATCGATGCCGTCCTCCGCAAGGACCGCAGGTGGGGTGGACCCGCGGCCGGGGCACAGTCAAGACGCGGGACGACCGGCTATCATGCTCGACTCTGCAAGGGGATCGTCCGCTTCCCGGCACGAGTTCGCCGGCTTCAGGCGCCGCTTTCTGATCACGGTGCTGGGGGCGGCCACCGTGTGGACTGCCGCCATGGTCGCGGCAAGCACAATGGGCTGGCTCTCGGTCGGACCGCTTCAGACCTACAACAACATCGCGTTCTTCTTCATGGCCCTGGTACTACTGGTCATGGTCTGGCGTTGGCCCGGAACAACCCGGCCCGCTGCCATCGCATTCTGCACCGGCGGCCTTTTCCTGATCGTCGCCGCGCTGTTCCTGGTGCCGGAGGATCCGCTGCGGATGCTGCTTTTCTTCCCCGGAATCGGTGTGATCTTTCTCACGCTTGGCGCCCGCGCCGCATGGGTCGCGACCGCCGTCGCCATCGTCGCGTTCTGCACGGCTGTCGCGGGCGGCTACATCGCAACGACGGCAACCGGCGTGAGCACGTTCATCATTTCGCTGTTCTTCACCGGCCTGTTCTTCCACACGTTCCGCGTCCAGTCGGTCAGGGCGCTGGAGACCATCGCCGCGCAGAACGAGGCGCTCGACGAGGCTGCCCGGCGCGACCCGCTGACGAGCCTGCCGAACCTGCGTGCGTTCCGGAATGCGGTGGAAGCAGAGACCACGGCGCCGAACGGGGGGGCTCCGCTCGCCATCGCCTTCGTCGACGTGGATTTCTTCAAGACGATCAACGACCGGTATGGCCATGCCGAGGGCGACGCGGTGCTGGTGGCCGTCGCAGGAGCGCTCAGAGGGGCGATACGCGCCGGTGATACCGTCGCCCGCATCGGCGGAGAGGAATTCGCGGTGCTGCTGCCGGCGACGGACATCGCGACGGCGATGGTCGTCGCGGAACGGTTGCGCGCCACCGTCCAGGCGACGGCGGTGACGATCGCAGGCGAGATCACGAGCGTCACCGTCTCCGTCGGCGTGGCACCGTCCCGGCCGCCCCATGCCAGCGCCGACGCCGTGCTGCGCGCGGCGGATCTGGCGATGTACGCCGCCAAGGCCCAGGGCCGCAATCGCGTGATCCCCGCACCGGCTGCGGCATAGGGTTCACTTCCGGGCTGTGCCAAGCGGGGTAACGCAGGGCGCCGCATCATGGCCGGGCCGAGCAAATGGCCGCGAAAAAGGCGGCCGGGATGCCGTGCTGCCCCGTGCATCCTCCCCCGCGCATTTCAGATCGCGGCAGCTCGTTTGCTGACCGGAGGGTGACCACCTTTCACCCCCTATAACGCGACCGCCGCCGGTATCGCAAGACGGTCGAGGAAAACGGATCAGAGGTCCCGGCCCACCGGCACGGCGGCGTCTTCGTCGGCGGTGCGGATCAGGCGGGCGATGGCGGCTTCCGCGTCGACGAGCGCGGCGGCGTCGGACTTCTCGCGCCGCAGGGCGGCGTGGATCTCCTCGCCGAGGATGCGCTCGATGCCGGTATAATGCGGCACCGGGGGGCGCTGCCAGTTGTGAAGCTGGTTGCGCCGGGCCAGCCGGTCGGCGAGGCGGACGATGGGCGAGCCGGCGGCGGCCTCGGGATCGGCCACGATGCTGAAACCCGGCGCGACCGGGAAGCCGTTCTTGACGTGGGCGCGCATCGCCTCGGCCGAGGCCATCCACGAGATCGCCTCGAAGGCGAGCCGCGCGCGGTCTTCCGGCAGGTTGGACGGGATGGCGAGCAGGAAGCCGCCGATGGGCGAAAGGTTCGTGCCGCCGGGGCCGGCCGGATGGGCGGCATATTCCACCCGCCGCTTGACGGCCGACTGCACGTCATATTCGAACCGTGCCGCGCGCATCGACCAGATGTAGCACATGGCGGCATCGCCGCTCATGAAGGTCATCAGCGCTTCCTTCCAGCGCATGTCGAGAATGCCGGGCGGCGAGATCTCGACGAGCCGGTGCATGTAGTCGAGCGCGGCGCGGGCCGCGGCATCGTTGACCCGCGGCGGCGGCGTGCGCCGGTCGATGCCCTCCAGCGTGTAGCCCGAGCCGGCGCGCTTCAGATCGAGCACCGCCCCGCCGCAGCAGCCGAGGAAGAACATGAAGGCGTGGGCGATGGGCATGCCGCGCGCGGCGTTCCACACGATGCCCCAGCGCCCCGCCTCCGGCGCGTGAAGCGCGCGGCCGACCGCGATCACCTCGTCGAAGGTGCGCGGCATCTGCAGCTTCGCCGCTTCCAGCATCGGCCGCTGGGCGGTGAGGCATTCGATGGTGACGTAGATCGGGATGCCGTATTGCCGGCCGCCCCATGAGCCGGTGCCCCACACCACCGGCTGGAAGGCATCGGGGTTGATGTTGCTGGCGGCGATGAAGTCGTCGAGCGGACGCAACAGGCCCTTGGAGGCCATCTCGCCGAGCCACGGCATGTTGACGGTGACCACATCGAAGAAGGACTGCTCGCGACCGCCGTTCCACAATAGCCGGTCGTAGAGCTCGGGAAGCTCCTGCAGCTCGAAATTCCGGCGCGAGGCGAGGTTGCTGCGGAAGTCGATCCACATGTTCCGCATCGAGGCGAAGTAGTTGTCGTCGTTGAGCAGGAAGCGCAGGTCGATCGGCTTGTTGCGGCGCTGCTCGATGATGGCGGCGGGGGGATCCTCCCGGGGCAGCGCGCCGCCGAAATAATAGTCGTCGTCGGCATCGTCGCCGGTGGCGCGGTGGCCGTAGGTGCGCGCCAGCACCGCCTTCACTCGGCGCGCGTGGGCCTCGTAGCCGGCGACGAGCCGCGGCCCCGCAACCAGCGCGAACGACTTGCCGGAGGTGCTGCGCGCCACCTTCTGGATCAGCCCCTCTTCGATCATGCGGTGGATGCGCCGCAGCGCGGTCGAGTAGGGCACGCCGGCCACGTCGATCAGCGACGACATGGTGACGACGCGCCCGGCGATCCGCTCCTTCATCAGGTGGGTGATGATGTTCCAGGCCGGATCGGGCTCGGCCGCGGGCACCAGATCGAGATAGGGCGCGCGCGTCTTCTCCAGAAAGGTGATGACGCGTTGCAGTTCGTATTCGTTCATTCCGGGCGCCGCCTCTGGCGCGGCCGTCGCGCGCCCCGTTTGCCGGGGCGTACCGCCGCGCGCGTTTTTCCGATTTCGGCGCCGCGAGATCGTGGCCGCGCACAGGACGCGGCGGCGGCCACCGATCCGCGGCCGCGGCAGGGTGCCCTCTGCGCCCCGCCGGTGCAAGGTGCGCAAGACAGGGGGAGCCGGACAGGGTGAGCCGGGATCGCAGGCGAAGTCGGGACCGACGGGCTCCGGTCGCTGGAAGCGTGTCGCCTAGCCGTTCGCGTCAGTTGCGGCGTTCGCCGAGTGCCTGACCGGGGCGGCCGCGGACGACGATGGAGATCTCGGCGCCTTCCTTGATGGCGGTGGAGGCCGCGATCACCGCGCTCTCGAACGCCGCCTCGCGGGTCGGATAGGACATGCCGGCGCCGTCGGGGCCGGTCACCTGCCACGCGCCTTCATGGCCCGTGATCTCGAAATCGATGCGTTCCATGGTGTCGCCGCCCTTGATGGTGTTGCCGCCCTTGGATGCGCGGCCCTTGGAAGCGCCGCCGTTGGATGTGCCGCCAGCCAGCCGGACAACCGCGGGCGGCCGCGTCCGTTCCGGTCCTCGGCCTGGGGAAACGGCAGCCGTCGCATCGCCGTCTTCGGGCAGCGTGTCGTCGTCGTCGGAATCGCCGTAACCGTGTTCGTTCTCCGTCGGAGAGGGAGCGATCAGGAGGCCGATTGCGAGAAGCAGGGCCGCGAGCACGAGTTCCCAGTTCGCCAGCGCGGCGGCGATGCCGAGCGCCGCCGTCACCAGCACGGTCGCGGCTGTGGTGAGGCCGTAGACCTCCAGCGCCTTCGGATTGCGCAGCACCACGCCCGCGCCGATGAAGCCGATGCCGGTGAGAACGCCCTGGATAATGCCCTGCACGACGCGGCTCGTGGCATCCGGGTGACCGTCCATCCCGCCGACGCTGAGGCCGGCGAGAGAGACCAGCGCAGCGGCGAGGGAGACGAGGCCGAGCGTGCGCATGCCCGTCGGCTTGCCGTGCATATCGCGGTTCAGGCCGACGATCATGCCGATCGCCGCGGCCACGGCGAGCCGCAGCACCGCCTCCAGCCGCTCCCATTCCAGGGGAAGATCGATCATGTCGCGCGCCCTCCGCGCAGGCGGACCGGCCGCAGGCTGCGCCGGTTCCGAACGCGGGTGTGCGGATTCCGTTCCCCGAGGGCCGGGCTGGGTCCGCCACCGACCGCAAGCGAGCCGGTTAGGGAACGGCCGTGGCTCGCCGCCCGTTTACCCAGCGATTTGCAAGCCGGGCGGACCGCATCAGGCAGAACGCAGCCGGCCAGAACGTCACGACGATGGACGTCACCGTGACGCCTCATTCGACGCCACCGCCGGCCGGCCGGCGTTTCCGACCGGATCCGCGATCGGACCGGCGGATCGGAACAGAACGGAGAGCAGACCATGGCGAGAGCCGCGAAAGCGATCAAGGACACCGCCGACGCCGCAGTGGAGGCAGGAGCCGAAACCCGCAAGGCGGCCGGCGCCACCGGCGACACCGTTCGCAAGGCGGCCGAGGACGTCGCCGCCGCGGCGCGCGACGGGCAGGAGCGCACGGCCGACGCCATGTCGGATGCCATGTCGGAAACCATGTCGGCGGCTGCGTCGTCCGCGCTGCCGGACCACCTCCAGGGTGTGACGGAACCGGCAGCGGCGGCCGCCAGCACGATGATGTCGGCCGCGGCCACCCTGCCGCGGGCGGCGGCGGAGATGATGCCGGCGATGGCCGGCGCGGCTCCGCGGATGGCGTTGCAGGCCACGCCGCTGGCGATGCAGGCCACGCCCTGGGCGATGGGTCCGTGGGCGGTGATGCCGGCGATGATGGCGCTGTCGCTCCACGCCATGGCGGCGGCGACGGCCTTCTGGACCTGGCCGCTTTCGGGCGCGCCCGCGCCGTCTGCCGGCCGGCCGCGACCCTGACCGACAACGATCCTTGCGCGCCAGCGGCCGATCCGACCGCTGACCGCGGCGACAACAGGAGGGACATCCGATGAAAGACAACGAGAGCGTGGCGAACAAGGCGTCCAAGGCGGCGGAAGAGGCCGTTTCGGCGGTCGGAGCCGCGAGCGGCAACTTCCGCGACTGGGCCAACGACATGGAGGACCGCATCGGCGACACCACGCGCCGGGCGAAGGCGGGCCTCAGGGACACCGGCGAGACGGTGCGCGAGCATGGCCGGCACGCGGTGAACGCGGCGGAGGAAGGCCTCGTACAGGGCCGCGAGCTCTATCGCGAGGGCAACGAGGCCGTGACCCGCCGGATCGGCGAGAACAGCATCCTCGCTCTGCTGGCGGCCACCGTCGCGGGCTACGCGATCGGCGTGCTCCAGAGCCGCATGCACCGCTGAGCCAATGCACCGCTGAGCCGGGGGCCGCCGCCGCTTCGTCGGCCGAAACGCCCGCCCGGAGGTCCGGAACCGGCACGCGGCCGGACCCGATTTCTCACGAACACTTTTCCCGAGGAGGGAAACATGGGTCTCTTCACCAAGGACATTCAGACATTCGACGATCTCTTCGTGCACCAGCTGAAGGATATCTATTACGCCGAGAAGCGTATCCTGAAGGCGCTGCCGAAGATGATCGACAAGGCGACGAACACCAACCTGAAGGCCGGCTTCAACGCCCATCTGCAGCAGACCGAGGGGCATGTCGGCCGGCTCGAGCAGGTGTTCTCGATGCACGGGGTCACGCCTGACGCGGTGACCTGCCCGGCCATCGACGGCATCATCAAGGAAGCCGAGGAAGTGGCCGGCGATGTCGCCGACAAGCAGGTGCTCGACGCCGCCCTAATCGCCGCCGCGCAGGCGGTCGAACACTATGAGATCACGCGCTACGGCAGCCTCGTCGCCTGGGCGCGCCGGCTCGGCCGCAACGACTGCGCCGACCTTCTGGAGCGCACGCTCGAGGAGGAGAAGGCGACCGACCAGAAGCTGACGACGCTGGCGGAAGGCACGGTCAACCAGGCCGCCGCCTGATGCGGTCGGCGTCCCCTCGCCCGGCCGGCCCGCGGTTGTGACGGACGCGGGGCCTGCCGGAGCGACGGCCGGGCCCGTTGCCGTGCGCGCTTCCGCGCAACGGCAGCGGGCCCGGCTGCTTTTGCAGCGTACGGGATGGGGCTGACGGCGGGGGTAGCCCCGGTGCCGCGCCCGTTCTGGCCCCGCTTCCGACCCGAAGGCCGCGATCCGGCGGCGGCGGGGAACCATCGGCACGGCCGTGCATTTTCCCCGCGGGGTGGTCGTGGCCCGCCCGGCCGGAGATGCCGTCCGATCCCAGCAAGAACACCGCCATCAACGTCAACGTTCTCGCATCACCGTTCTCGAAGGAGGCCATGCCGTGCGCCGTCGTGACTTTCTGTTGGGAAGCCTTGCCGCGGCCGCCCTCGCCGGGGGAGGCAGCACGTTGCTGCGGGAAGCGGAAGCCGACGAACAGGCACCGGCCACCGATGCGGGCGCAGACGCGACGCCGTTCGACCGGTCGTTCGTCCGCAAGCTCGCCCGCGAGCGTGCGGCGAAACCCTATCAGAAGCCGGCGGAGGACATGCCGGCCGGGATCGGCGACCTCGATTATGACGGCTATCGCAAGATCCGGTTCGATCCTAACAAGGCGCTCTGGCGCGCCGACGGCCTGCCCTTCCAGGCCCAGTTCTTCCATCGCGGCTGGCTCTACAAGTCCGGCGTGGACATCTTCGAGGTGGTCGACGGCAAGGCGAGCAGCGTCAGATACCGCCCGGAGATGTTCCTGTTCGATGGCGGGCCGAACCCGCTCGCCGCCGCTTCCCCCGACAAGAACGGGGCCGTGGGCGATATCGGTTTCGCCGGCTTCCGCCTTCACGCGCCGATCAACCGGCCAGATTATTTCGATGAGATCTGCGTTTTCCTCGGCGCGAGCTATTTCCGCGCGGTCGGCAAGGGTGAGAACTACGGCCTCTCCGCCCGCGGTCTCGCGCTGAAGACGGCGGCGCCGGAAGGGGAGGAATTTCCGCGCTTCGTGGCGTTCTGGCTGGAACGGCCCGCGGCGGGCACCTCCTCCATCGTGGTGCACGCGCTGCTCGACAGCGAGAGCGCGACGGCGGCCTACCGCTTCACGATCCGGCCCGGCGACGAGACCGTGTTCGATGTCGAGATGGTGCTCTATCCCCGTGTCGACATCGACAAGGTCGGCCTCGCGCCGCTGACGAGCATGTTCCTGTTCGGGCCGAGCGACCGGGCGGACGTCGACGACTTTCGCCCGGCGGTGCACGATTCCGACGGCCTCGCCATGCTCACCGGCCGCGGCGAGCGCATCTGGCGGCCGCTCGCCAACCCGCAGGACCTGCAGATCTCGGTGTTCGCCGACATCAATCCGCGCGGCTTCGGCTTGATGCAGCGCGCCCGCGACTTCGCCGACTTCGAGGACCTGGAAGCCCGCTACGACACGCGCCCGAGCCTGTGGGTCGAGCCGATCGGCGACTGGGGCGACGGTAGCGTCATCCTCGTCGAGATCCCGACGAAGGAAGAGATCCACGACAACATCGCCGCGTTCTGGCGGCCGAAGGCGCCGATCAAAGCCGGCAGCGAATATCCCCTCACCTATCGTCTTCACTGGGGGGCCGGACTGCCGGACGACGCCGCGCTTGCCGCCGTCGCGGCGACCCGGTCAGGTCATGGCACCGTGGAAGGTGCCCGCCGCTTCGTGCTCGACTTCACCGGCAAGGCGCTCGACGGCCTCACCGATGAGGCCGCGGTCCATCTCGTCGTCGAGAACTCGGCCGGCCGGGTGTTCAATCCCGTGGTGCACAAGTCCGCCGTGGGCGGGTGGCGTGCCAGCTTCGAGCTCGCGCCCGAGGACGCGGGCCTGGTCGAACTTCGCGCCGGCCTGCGCCGCGCCGACGGCTCCCCCCTGTCCGAAACATGGCTCTACCGATGGACCTCCTGAAAGCGTCCCCGGGATGGCCCCGGCCGGTAGCGGCCGCTCCCCGTCGCAAGGCCGGCGCGGAGACCTTCCGGCCGCTGCCGGAGGACCATCCGCTGCCCATGCCGGTGCAGGACCTTTCCGCGCGCCCGGAACGGCAGGCGCCGCCCTTCCCCGACGTGCCGGAAGAGGCCGCGCCCCGCGCTGCGGGACGCCACATGATGATCAGGCGCGCGTTCGTTTTCGCGGTGGCGCTCGCGCTCACCGCATTCGGCATCCATGAGACCTATCTCGCCCTTTCGGTGAACGGGCTGACGGCGCTGGAGGCCGCCGTGCTCGGCCTGTTCGCGGTGCTGTTCGGCTGGATCGCGCTGTCATTCGCCAATGCCATCGCGGGGCTCGTCTCGATCGTGTCCGGCAGCGGGACCCTCGCCGAGGTCGCCGCACTGCCCTCGCCCGTACCGCCGCTGTCTTCCCGGACCGCCATTCTGATTCCGACCTACAACGAAGCGCCGGACCGGGTCTTCGCCACGGTGCTCGCCACCTGCGACGCGCTGGCGGAGACGGGGCAGGAAGCGGCGTTCGACATCTTCGTGCTGAGCGACACGACGGACTGCGCGATCTGGATCGCCGAGGAGACCGCCTTTCTCGCGGCCCGGCGGATCGCAGCCGAACGGCACGGCGGCCGCGAAGTCGGGCTCTATTATCGCCGCCGGCGGGAGAACACCGAGCGCAAGGCTGGCAACGTCGCCGAGTGGGTCCGCCGCTTCGGCAGCGGCTACGACCACATGCTCGTGTTCGACGCCGACAGCCTGATGAGCGGCGAGACCATCGTCGCGCTCGCCGCGGCCATGGAACGCCGCCCCGACGCCGGGCTGATCCAGACCCTGCCCGTGCTGGTGGAGGGACGCACCCTGCTGGCGCGCGCGCAACAGTTCGCGGGCGGGCTTTACGGTCCCATGATCGCTCATGGAATCGCGTGGTGGCACGGCAGCGAGGGCAACTACTGGGGCCACAACGCCATCATCCGCACCGAGGCCTTCGCGCGGGCGGCCGGGCTGCCCCGGCTACCGGGCCGCAAGCCGCTCGGCGGGGACATCCTCAGCCACGATTTCGTGGAGGCCGCGCTGATGCGGCGCTGCGGATGGGCCGTCGTGATGGTGCCGGCGGTTTCCGGAAGCTACGAGGAAGGGCCACCGACCGTGGTGGATGCGGCCGTGCGCGACCGGCGCTGGTGCCAGGGCAACCTGCAGCACGGCCGGCTGCTCGGCACACGCGGCCTGCACTGGCTGAGCCGGCTCCATTTCGGCATGGGAATCGCCTCCTATGTCGCGGCGCCGCTGTGGCTGATGTTCCTCGTGGCGGGTGTTCTGCTGGCGCTTCAGGCCCGCTTCGTGCGGCCGGATTATTTTCCCGAAGGTTTCACGCTGTTCCCGGTCTGGCCGCAGATCGATCCGGTGCGCTCGCTCGGCGTGTTTCTCGGCACGCTTGCCGTGCTGCTGGCGCCGAAGCTGATGAGCCTCGCCGTATCGCTCGCCGTTCCCCGCGTGCGGCGCCGCTTCGGCGGAGGCCTGCGGCTCATCGCCGGCTTTATCGCCGAGACCGTGCTGATGGCACTGGTCGCGCCGCTGATGATGCTGTTCCAGTCCCGCGCCGTGGCGGAAGTGCTCGCCGGACGGGATTCCGGCTGGAACCCGCAGCGCCGGGAGGACGGCGGGGAAAGCTTCGGCACCATCTTCAGGACCTTCCTGCCCCATACCCTGCTCGGCCTCGTGTTCGCCGCCGTCGCGCTGGCGGTGTCGCCGCCGCTGTTCTGGTGGATGTCGCCGGTGATCTTCGGCCTCGTCGGGGCCGCGCCGGTGGCCGCTGCGGCGGGCTCACGGCGCGCGGGCGCCGGGCTCGCCCGCGTAGGACTGCTCGCGACGCCGGAGGAGCGGGAGCCGCCCGATATCGTGGTTCGGGCGCGCCGTGCGGCGGAACACCTGCGCACCATCATGACGGCCGGCGCCGCGGCCGCGTCGCCGGGCGACAATCCCGTGCGGGCGCTGCTGTCCGAGCCGGCGCTGCTCGCCGCGCACTGTGCCATGCTCGAACGCGACCGGCCGGCCAACGATGTCTTCGACGGCACGCTCACGGTCGCGCTCGGCAAGATCGGCCTTTCGCGGGACATGGCCACGGCGCTCGACGGGCTCGATACGCGCGAGCAGCGGGCGGTGCTCGGCGACGCCGACACGCTAAGGATGCTGGCGCATCGCCTCGTCGCCGGGCCGCGCCCAGGCGCGCCGGCCGGCTAGAGCGCCTTCCGATCGGATGGAATCATCAGATCGACCAGAAATCGCTCCAGATTCAAAAGCTTGCGCATATCGCGTCGAGGCCGGTCGGATGCGGTCGCAAGGCGCCCTGGAGACCGACGCGGCTCCGGCGGGAACCAAACGGCCGTGCTGCCGTTGCCAGCGATCATGCCCGCGCCTCAATCCGGCGCCTGAACAGGAAGCGGACCATGGCCCCGAGAGCGAACTGGAAAGGCTTTCTCAAGGTCGCGGAGGTGACCTGCCCCGTGGCACTCTATACGGCCGCCTCGACCTCGGACCGCATCGCCTTCCACACCCTCAACCGGCAGACCGGAAACCGCGTCCACCGCGCCTTCGTCGACAGCGAGAACGGCGCCCCGGTGGAACGCGACGACCAGGTGAAGGGGTTCGACATCGGCGGCGGCGAGCACATCATCCTCGAACCCGACGAAGTCGCAGACGCTGTGCCGGAGAGCGACAAGACGCTTTCGATCTCCGCTTTCATCCCGTGCGGCGAGATCGACGACGTCTATCTGGATCGCCCCTATTATCTCGCGCCGGCGGACGCGCGCGACAACGAGGCCTACGCGCTGATCCGCGACGGTCTGCGGGCGCGCAAGGTGGCGGCGCTCGCGCGCACCGTGCTGTTCCGGCGGGTGCGCACGCTGATGATCCGCGCGCACAACGACGGCCTGATCGCGACCACGCTGAACTTCGACTACGAGGTGCGGCCGGCCGCCGAAGCGTTCGCCGACATCCCCGACCTGAAGATCGAGGGCGAGATGCTCGATCTCGCCCGCCATATCATAGATACCAAAGCGGGGTCGTTCGACCCCTCGACGTTCACCGACCGCTACGAGGCGGCTCTGGCTGACCTGGTCAAGGCCAAGATCGAAGGGCGCAAGATCAAGCCCGCGCCACGGCCCAAGGCCGCGCCGACCTCGGATCTGCTGACCGCCCTGCGCCAGAGCGCCGGCGTTGGCGCAGGCAAGGGCGAGCGCAGGAGTTCCGCTGCCGGGGCCCGGCACGGCCGGGGCGCCGGAGGGGCTTCCAGGTCCGCGCCGAAGGCGGCAGCGGGCGCGCAACGGCGCAAGGCACGCTAAGGTCTCGGTCGCGCCCGGGACCCGGGGCAGGCGTGGCCGCGCAGGATCCGCCCGGCACGAAAGACATCGTCGCGAGGGGAAACGGACCCGGGGGAAGATCATGGCCGAGACGCCCGCACCGCTGGAGCGATATCGCCGCAAGCGCGACTTCGACGCCACGCCGGAACCACGCGGTGGCCGGACACAGAGATCCCGCACGAAGGGAGCCGCCTCCGGGGCCGGCGGCAGCTTCGTCGTGCAGAAGCACGACGCGCGGCGGCTGCACTACGATTTCCGCCTGGAGATGGACGGCGTCCTGAAGAGCTGGGCCGTCACGCGGGGGCCAAGCCTCGTTCCGGGAGAGAAGCGGCTGGCGGTGCACGTCGAGGATCACCCGCTCGATTATGGCGGCTTCGAGGGCACGATCCCCAAGGGCCAGTATGGCGGCGGCACCGTGATCGTGTGGGATCGCGGGACATGGACGCCGATCGGCGATCCGCACAAGGCCTACAAGAAAGGCCATCTCGAATTCGAACTGCACGGCGACAAGCTCGCCGGGCGCTGGCACCTCGTGCGCATGCACGGCAAGCCCGGCGAAACCCGCGAGAACTGGCTCCTGATCAAGGGGGAGGACGCGTTCGCCCGCACCGCCGAACAGGTGGACGTGCTGGAAGAACGCCCCGAGTCCGTGAAGACGGGCCGGACGATCGCCGAGGTGGCGGACGCAGCGGAAGGCGCGCCGAAGACCCGGCGGAAGGCGCCGGGGAAGACCTCCGCCGAGCCTGCCAGGACTTCTGCCGGAAAAACCTCTGCCGCCAAAACCGCTACCACCAAGACCGCTACCACCAAGACCTCTGCCTCGAAGGCGTCTGCCGCAAAGGCACCTGCCAAGAAGACGCGCCGGAAGGCGGCCGCGCCGGATGGCGGGGCCGGAGCCGACGCGGCGGCCTCGAAAAGACCCGATTCGTCCGCCCTCAAGGGCGCGCGCGAGGCCACCCTGCCCGACTTCGTCCCGCCCGCACTGGCGACGCTGGTGGCGAAGGCGCCAAGCGGCGCCCGCTGGCTGCACGAGATCAAGTTCGACGGCTATCGGCTGGAGGCGCGGATCGAGAACGGCAAGGTCTCGCTCCTGACCCGCAGCGGGCTCGACTGGACCGAGAAGTTCGGCGCGGACGTGGTTGCCGCCCTCAAGGCGCTGCCGGCGAAGACCGCGCTGATCGACGGCGAGATGGTGGTCGAGAACGATGCCGGTGCCTCGGACTTCTCGGCGCTGCAGGCGGACCTGAGTGCCGGGCGGAACGACCGCTTCGTGTTCTATGCCTTCGACCTTCTCCATCTCGACGGCTACGACCTGACGGGAGCACCGCTGTCGGCGCGCAAGGACGTGCTGGCCCGCCTGCTGCCGGCGGACGGAGGCAAGCTGCGCTATAGCCAGCATTTCGAGGAAAGCGGCGCGCTGGTGCTGCAACACGCCTGCCGGCTGAGCCTCGAAGGCGTCGTCTCCAAGGATCGCGACGCGCCCTACCGCTCCGGGCGCGGCCGCGCCGGCGACAAGGCGACCTGGGTCAAGTCCAAGTGCTCGGCACGGCAGGAATTCGTCATCGGCGGCTATGTGCCGTCCTCGACCTCGCGGCGGGCGATCGGCTCGCTCGTGCTCGGCGTCTATGACGATGGCGAACTGCGTCATGTCGGCCGTGTCGGCACCGGCTTCAGCGCGGCGGTCGCGGAGGACCTGTTTCGCCGCCTCGAACCGATGGCGCGCAAAACGAGCCCGTTCGCGGGCCGGCTCACAGCCGAGGAGAGCCGTCACGCCCGCTTCGTCGAGCCCGAGCTCGTGGCCGAAGTGGAATTCCGGGCGTGGACCGCCGACCACCACCTGCGCCACGCCTCGTTCCGCGGCCTTCGCGACGACAAGCCCGCGCGCGAGATCGTGGAGGAGAAGCCGGCGGGAGCCGCGGGGGAGAGCGCGCCCGGGAAAGCCGCGACGGTGGAGGCGGCACCGGCGAAGCCGCCGCGCCGGTCCGTGCGCCTCACCCATCCGGACCGCCTCTACTGGCCGGATGCCGGCGTCACCAAGGAAGGGCTCGCCGATTATTACACGGCCGTCTGGCGCTCCATCGCGCCCTTCATCGTCGGCCGGCCGCTGGCCCTGCTGCGCTGTCCCGAAGGCATCACCGGCCCGTCCTTCTTCCAGAAGCACGCCTGGAAGGGCATCGGCGCCGCGATCCGGCAGGTGCAGGACCCCAAGGACAAGAACGGTCAGAGCTTCCTCGCCATCGACGACCTCGACGGCCTGATCGGGCTCGTGCAGTCCGCGGTGCTGGAAATCCATCCCTGGGGCTCGACCCTTGCGGACTGGGAGCGGCCGGACACCCTGACCATGGACCTCGATCCCGGGGAAGGCGTGCCGTGGGACGCGGTGATCGAGGCGGCGCGCGAGACGAAGGCGCGGCTGGAGCAGGCGGGCCTCGCGGCGTTCGTGAAGACCTCCGGCGGCAAGGGCCTGCACGTCGTCTCGCCCCTGAAGCCGAAGGCCGAATGGCCGGCGATCAAGGCGTTCGCCAAGGGGCTTGCCGACGCGATGGCGGCCGACAGCCCCGACCGGTATGTCGCGACCATCACCAAGTCGAAGCGGCGGGGCAAGATCCTGGTCGACTATCTCCGCAACCAGCGCGGCATGACGGCGGTCGCGCCCTACTCCACTCGCGCCCGGCCCGGGGCACCGGTCTCGATGCCGCTGACGTGGGAAGAGCTCGATCCCAATGTCGGCCCGGCCTACTTCACCGTCGCCAACACCCCGACGCGGCTCACCGCGCGCGGCAGCGATCCATGGGAGGGATTCAGGGCGGCGGCGGCGCCGGTCGAGCCGCGCGGGTAGGCGGCCTCAGCGCCGACGCCCGGCTGCGCGGCGGTCGCCGCCCCGGGCGGCCTTCTTCGCCGGCGCAGCGGCGCCGGGCTTGTTCGACCCGGTCTCGGCCGCCAGGCTGCGGCGCAGCGCTTCCATGATGTTGACGTCGCCTGCCGGGCGCTCGGGTGCGGCTTCACGCGGAGCGGCGCGGCGTTTGCCGACGTCCCGCTTCGCGGCGATGATATCGAGCAGCCGGTCCTGCACCGGATCGTGCACCATCTTCGGATCCCACAGCCGGGTTCGCGCGTCGATCAGCGCGGTCACGAGATCGATGCCGTCCTCGTCGGGCTGATCCGCATCGAGGCGGTCGAAATAGACGGCCTCGTCACGCACCTCGTCGCCCGCGCGCAGCGTCCAAAGCACCATGCCGCGATCTCTCGGCTCGATCAGGACGGCGTGCTCGCGGCGATAGAGCACGAGACGCGAGATGCCGACCGTGCCCGTCGCGGCCATGGCGTCGCGGATGACGGAAAATGCCTCGGTCCCGACCTTGTCGCTCGGGGAGAGGTAATGCGGCGTGTCGTACCAGATCCAGCCGATGCTGTCGGCCGGGGCGAACCGCTCGATATCGATCGTGCGCGTGCTCTCGAGCGCGACGGCCTCCAGTTCCTCGTCCTCCAGCATGACATAGTCGTCCTCGCCGCGAGGATAGCCCTTCACCTCGTCGTCCTCGTCGACGGGCTTGCCGGTGCCTGCATCGAGATAGCGGCTGACGACGCGGTTGCCGGTCCTGCGGTTGAGGGTGTGGAACCGGACCTTGTTGCTCTCGGACGTCGCCGGTGTCATCGCGACTGGACAAGTCACCAGTGAAAGCTTCAGGTAGCCCTTCCAGAAGACGCGCTGTGCCATCGATCAAACTCCCGGTTCCCACCGTTGAACGGATGGTCGCCGCGCGCGGTTCCGATGGGTCGCTGACCGACCACCGCCGGGCCGCCGCGGCGCCCCGGAAGGGCGTCGGGCGGCGCCATCACGGGCAGGCCGGGTGCGAGGGGTTCGACTGCTCGTCCGCGGCCGAGTAGGCGATGAGCGCCTCCGGATCGAGCACCTCGATGCGCCCGCGGCGGGAGCGGATGATATGCTCGCCCTCCAGGATATGGAGCGCCACGGTCACGCCGGAACGGCGAACGCCGAGCGCGGTCGCGATATATTGATGGGTGACGGCGATCTCGTCAGAGCCCACGGCCTCCCGGCAGAGCGAGATCCACCGCGCCACCCGCTTCTCGAGGCTGAGTGTCGCGGCGTTCGCCGCCTCCGCCAGGAACCGCGCGGTCGAGCGCAGCGCGTAGTCCTTCATCCGCTGCCGCAGGACGGCGTCGGACTCCAGAAGCGCATCCAGAACCGGCTGCGCGATCCGAAGCGCCTGACCGCCCCGCATCACCGTGGCGCCGAGAGGCGGGAAATCCGGCAGCAGCAGGCGATGAATGCCGATCACGTCGCCATTGCCGGCAAAACCCACCTGAAAGTGGGCGGCTTCCTTGCACAAGGTCAGGTTTGCCACGGCATCCATCGGGAAATAAACGCCGTCGTCGTGGGTGACCGACTCACCGGCCTTGAGACGGACGGTTTCGGCGAGACCCTCCGCGCGGCTGTGTTGGCGAAGCGTTCGCTCCCATTGGGCTGCATCCATGTCAACCTCCGATCTTTGCCCCGAAAATCCGGGTTCCGCCAATCATCCGGCGGAACGCAGGGGGCAGGCTGAAAACGCGGAGGCGGCGGATTCGTTCATTTCGGACACTTCAGGTTGCGTGGTCGGAAACGGACGAAGGCCCGCCCAAGGCGGCGGGAACGGGCGATCGGGCGCGATCGGACGTGCCATCAGGCCTCCTGCGGCACCACCGGCTGGCCGAGCCGCTCCATCAGCGCCCGGGCATCCTCCGGCGCGCGGAGCTTGTCGGTGTTGTCGAAGAAGAAGAACACGTCGCGCGGCCCCGGCTTTGCAGGATCGGGGGCCGCGAAGCGGCCATCCTCGGGAGGCGCGCCTTCCGACCAGGCCCTGACCCGCTTCGCCCACCGGTCGAGCGCCTCCCCCTTGTAGCCGCTTCGATAGAGCTCTTCAGACCCGTGGAGGCGGCAATAGACGAAGTCCGCCGTCACATCCATCAGACGGGGCCATTCGACGGTATCGGCACAGACCAGTGCCACGCCGTGCCGGCGCAGCATCTCCACGAAGGCCGGAACGACGAAGCTGTCGTGGCGGATTTCGAGCGCGTGACGCAGCCGCAAGCCCGAATCCGCCTGCAGCCACGCGCGCGCCTTGAGATGATCGTCGTGTCTCTTCGCACGTTCGGCGGCGGCGGCGCCGTCGTGCGGCAGAGCCGCGAGAAAGGCCTCCAGCACATCCGGCTCGAAGGCAAGGCTCGGCGGGAGCTGCCACAGGATCGGGCCGAGTTTGCCGCCGAGCCGCAGCACGCCCGAGGCGAGGAAGTTCGCCAGCGGCACCTCCGGCTCGCGCAGGCGCTTTATGTGCGTCATGAATCGGGGCGCCTTGACGGCGAACATGAAGTCGTCCGGCGTCTCGTCCACCCAGCGCGCGAAGATGTCGGGTGTCTGCAGCCCATAGAACGTTCCGTTGATCTCGATCGCGCGAAATGTCCGGGCGGCGTGGGCGAGTTCGCGCTTCCGCGGCAGTCCCCGGGGATAGAAGGCGCCGCGCCAGGGCGCGTAGGTCCACCCGGAGATCCCGATCCTGATATCGCCCGTTCCCCTGGTGTCGCCCTTTTCGATATCGCCCGTTCCCATGTGCGGCTCTCGTTCTGTCCGTGCGGCCGGCCCTGCCCTTCTCCTGAATGCCCGGGCGCACCAGCGGTTCCCAGGCCGTTGCGGACGGGGCGCGATCCGAACCGGCCGCCCGTGCGTTGATCGAGCAACGGCGCTCAGGCGCCGGGCACCGCAGAGGGAGGACCGAGCCATGGGCACCGGAGACCCGTCAGCCCCATCGGAGCCTGACCGTGCCGCCGCGACGGCAGCGACGCCAGCGCGGGACTTCGCCAACCTCGCCACTTTGAATGCCGCCATCGCCGCGGCAGAGCCGGGCGTGACCGGATCGCGACGGGCCGTGCCCGGCGAAGGCCCGCCGGGCGCGGCCATCGCCTTCGTCGGCGAACAGCCCGGAGACCAGGAGGACCTCGCAGGACGCCCCTTCGTCGGCCCGGCGGGACGGCTTCTCGACCGCGCCCTGCGGGACGCCGGCATTGCGAGGGGGAAGGTCTACGTCACCAATGCGGTGAAGCATTTCAAGTTCGAGCCGCGCGGCAAGCGCCGCATCCACCGCAAGCCAACCGCCGGCGAGGTGGCGCATTACCGCTGGTGGCTGGAGAAAGAGCTGGACCTTGTCCACCCTGCCATCGTGGTCGCCCTCGGCGCGACGGCGGCACTGGCGCTCGCCGGCAGGGCCGTGCCGGTGACCCGGGCCCGGGGACCGGCCACCTTCGACGGCCGAGCCGGCTATATCACCGTGCATCCGTCCTATCTTCTGCGCATTCCCGACCCGATGGCACGCGATGAGGCCTATGGCGCGTTCGTGGCGGATCTGAAGCAGATCCGATCTCTTTCCCGCCAGTTGTCAGTGAAAACGGCGACATGAGGGCGCATTCGCGGGAGACTGAAGAAAGCGAGGGCGACCGTTCGGTCACGCACACATCCCGACGACACAGGAACGACCAGACGTGATCAGCGGTTTTTGCGATGTCCGGGACGATCAATGGACCGGGCCATTTCAAACTCACTAGAATCGCACGCTCAACGTGCGACGATGGAGAAGACAAATGGCAAATACTCAGAATCGTGGCTTCGCTTCGATGGACCAGGACAAGCAGCGCGAGATCGCGGCCAAGGGCGGCGCGAGCGTGCCCGACGAGAAGCGCAGCTTCTCCAAGGATCACGACCTGGCGGCTGAGGCCGGCCGCAAGGGTGGCGAGAACAGCCACGGCAGCCGTCAGCAGTCGGCGTCCAACCCGGACGATCGCCAGCAAGGCAATCGCCAGCAGGGCGACCAGAGCCGGAGCGGCGGCAGCCAGCAATCGGCCTCCGGCGGCGACCACAGGCAGCAGGGTGGCCATCGCGGCGGCTCCGGCAACTTCGCCGAGGACCGCGAGCGGGCCTCCGAGGCGGGCCGCAAGGGCGGCCAGCACTGAGGGCTCAACCAGCCCGCTCCGCGCCGAGCCGACGCGCTTGAACGTGCGCGCCCGACCGGGGAACCTGCGCCGCCCGCCTGGAGATGGGGCAGGCGGCGACATGCCGATCCAGCGCCGGATGCGATCCGCCGGCCGGAATAACCCGGACGAGCCCCGCGCCTTTCGTGCGGGGCTCGTTTGCGTTAGACCCTATCCCATTCAGGCGAGACGATCCGAGGGATCGGGGCGCTCGCTCAAGCTCTTGAACAGGGAGCCGTTTGTTGTCGACCGGACGGTCTGATCGGACCTCGCCGGAAGCGCTTGGCGCCGGAGCGGCCACGGACCGGCTCGAAACGCTTCCAGCCTTCCCCGTTCCCGCAGCCTTCCCCGTTCCTGCAGCCTCTCCCGCCCCCGCGGCCTTCCCGTTCGACGACGGGGACGCCGTGGTGACGGCCGAAAGGCTGATCGGGGCGCGGTTCCTGTTCGACGGCGCCGGCGGCATCATCGTCGAGACCGAGGCCTATCTGCGGGACGATCCCGCATCCCACAGCTTCCGCGGACCGACGCGCGCCAATGCTGCGATGTTCGGTCCGCCGGGCCATGCCTACGTCTACCGTTCCTACGGCCTGCACTGGTGCTTCAACGTGGTGTGCGCCGGCCATGGCGCCGTGTTGCTGCGGGCGCTCGCCCCGGAAACGGGGCTGGAGGCGATGGCGACGCGGCGCGGCGGGACGTCCCGGCTCTGCTCCGGACCGGGGCGACTGACCCAGGCGCTCGGCATCGAGGGTCGCCACGATGGCCTCGACCTGCGCCTGCCGCCATTCCGGTTCCTCGAACGTGCGGAGCGGCCGGAGATCGTGATCGGCCCACGGATCGGCATCACCCGCGCGGCGGACATGCCGCTGCGATTCGGCCTTGCCGGCTCCCCCTTCCTCAGCCGGCCGTTTCCTCGTCCTTAGAGCATAAGCCGTTCAGATCGGACCGATCTGAACGCCAAGGTTATGCTCAAGCTCTTGAATTGGGAGCGATCGCCTGCGCGCTGCGGCGGCGTTACAGGACCGCCATCGCGATGGCGGCAGCAGCCATGACGAGGGTGGTCGCCCAGCCGAGGGCGCGGGTGACGGGCGGCGGAATGAAGCCCTGCATCCGGTCCTTGCGTCCGGCCAGCCACATCATCGCCGCCAGAACGGGCACGGCGACGATGCCGTTGACGACGGCACTCCAGAACAGGGCCACCATGGGGTCGAGGGGCGAGAAATCGACGGCGATCCCGACCACCGTCGCGGCCACGATGATGCCGTAGAACGGCACCGCCTCCCACGGCTTGTGTTCGAGGCCGCACTTCCAGCCCTGGCATTCGCCGAGCGCGTAGGCGGCCGAGCCGGCAAGGACGGGGATCGACAGCAGGCCGGTGCCGACGATGCCGACGCAGAACAGCACGAACGCGCCGTTGCCCGCGACCGGCTTCAGCGCCGCCGCTGCATCGGCCGCGCTAGTGATGTGCGTCGGACCCTTGGCGTTGAGCGTCGCGGCCGTGCCGATCATGATCGCGATGGCGACGAGGTTGGAAACGGCCATGCCGACGCAGGTGTCGAGGCGGATACGCGCGAGCTGCACCGGCGCCTGTTCCGGTGCCGCACCCAGCGGCCGTTCGCGGCGGTGCTGCCGCAGTTCCTCCACCTCCTGGCTGCTCTGCCAGAACAGCAGGTAGGGGCTGATGGTGGTGCCGAAGATCGCGACGATCATGGTGAGGCTGTCGCCGTCGAGGGCGACGCGCGGGATCAGGAGCCCGGCGAGCGCGGCCTTCCAATCGACGTGAACCACCATCAGCAGCGCCACATAGGCCAGCAGCACGAAGGTGAGCCATTTGAGATAGGAGGCATAGCGGCGATAGGGCACGAAGAGCTGCAGGCCGAGCGACACAACCGCAAAGGCCAGCGTGTAGATATGGCCGTTGCCGCCGAGCGCGAGGTGCGAGGCCGCCCCCATCGCGGCAAGGTTGGCACCGATGTTGATGGTGTTGGCGCAGAACAGCAGCGCCAAGAGCCCGAGCACCGCCGGCCGCGGCAGCACAGCCGCGAGATTGGCGGCGAGGCCGGCCCCGGTCACGCGGCCGATCCGCGCGCTGACGAGCTGCACGGCCGCCATCAGCGGATACGTCAGCGCCATGGTCCACAGCATGCCGAAGCCGAACTGCGCCCCGGCCTGCGAGTAGGTGGCGATGCCGCTCGGATCGTCGTCGGCGGCCCCGGTGATCAAACCGGGGCCGAGGCGGGCGAGAATTCCGCCCGCCGGTTTCGTCTCGGCGGCGCGGGGGCGCCGGGGGCCGTCGTCGGCCTCGAGACTCACAGGATCGGCTTTCCGCCGGTGACCGCGACCGTCGCGCCGGAAACGTAGCTCGACAGCGGGTCGGCGAGCATGACGTAGGTGGTGGCGAGTTCGGCCGGCTGGCCTGCGCGCTTCATCGGCACCTGGGAGCCGAATTCGGCGACCGCTTCTTCCGGCATCGTGGAGGGGATCAGCGGTGTCCAGATCGGGCCCGGTGCAACGGCATTGGCGCGAATGCCCTTCTCGGCCAGCATCTGCGCGAGGCCTGCCGTGAAGTTCTGGATCGCGCCCTTGGTGGTGGCATAGGCGAGCAGGCCCGGATTGGGCGCATCCGCATTGATAGAGGCGGTGTTGATGATGGCGCTGCCGGGCTTCATGTGCGCAACCGCCGCCTTGGTCAGATAGAACATGGCATGGATGTTCACCCGGAAGGTGAGATCCCACTCCTCGTCGTCGATATCGGCGATGTCGGCGAAGGTCGCCTGATGGGCCGCGTTGTTGACGAGGATGTCGATGCCACCGAGCTCCGACACGGCGCGGTCGATGATGGCACGGCAGTGGGCCGGGTCCTGGATGTCGCCGGGGACGAGCACGGCCTTGCGGCCGGCCTCTTCCACGAGGCGGGCGGTATCCTCGGCGTCGTCGTCCTCGTTCAAATAGGCGATGAGGACGTCCGCCCCCTCTCGCGCGAAGGCGATGGCGACGGCGCGGCCGATGCCGCTGTCGCCGCCCGTGATGACGGCCTTCTTGCCGACGAGGCGGCCCGATCCGCGATAGCTCGTCTCGCCGTGATCGGGCTGCGGGGTCATTTCCGCCGTCCGGCCGGGCATCGGCTGGTGCTGCTTCGGAAAGGGCGGCGTCGGATGGTTTTCGGGGGCGTTCGGGCTGGTCATCGGGCTGCTCCTGCTGACGGTCCCTGCTGCGGGGGGTCCCGCTGAACCGGCGCCACGCCGCGGCCGTTCCCGCCGGCCGCGCGACTGAGCGGAAGCGAACCGACGGAAACCGGCGGCCGCGCCGCTGAATCGGCTCCGCCTGCCTCAGTTCCAGACGTCGAGGATGATGTCGGTCGTCACCGCTTCGACCTGGGCGCCATAGCGCCGGTCGTAGAGCGTCATCAGCGCATCGTGGGTCTCGTCGGAGGAACTGCACAGCGCGTCGGTCACGATGACGACGCGATATCCCCGATCGACCGCGCCGAGCACCGTCGCGAGAACGCACACATCGGTCTCGCATCCGGTGATGATGACCGTCGTGGCCTCCATCCGCCTCAGCCGGTGGTGCAGCGTACCGGTCATCCAGGGCGAATAGACCGACTTGTCGACCACCGCCGCGGGGGGCACGAGCGCAGCCAGCGGCTCGACGAGGCCGACCATGGTGGGGTCAAGATGCTCAAGCGTCATCGAGGACCATCGCTCGTAATAGCGCCGCCAGGTGCCGCGCGCGTCCTCCGCATGGCGGGGCGGAATGAAGCGGGTGAACACCGTGTCCGCCGGCCGGTGCGCCGCGACGGCGGTGACGTTCGGGAGCACGCGGGACATCCACGGCGTCTTCCAGTCGGTTTCCTCGGCGAACATTCGCTGCATGTCGACGCAGACGTGCGCGCACCCACCGTCAAGCGCCCCGAATTTCAGCCTGTTCTGTTTCCTGCTCATGCCTTCCGCAGCCCCTGAAACCCTCTGCCACACCGACCCGGCTCGGGCGGGCGGCGGGACGCTCGGGAGCAACAGCCGCCGTCGCTCTCCCCCTCGGCAACCGCCCGGCGCCGCATTTTCGCCGGACTCGCTGGGGCAACCGACGAGCATCTGGTTCGTTCCGCGACTGTCCGGACCTGCTGGCGACGCCGTCTCAGGAACTGCGACCGCGCATCGGCGTTGCCCTGCAGACCAACGGGAGAAGCCGAATATGGCGACATCGATGACGATGCCTTCCATGATGATGCCGGACGTCGAGGGAATGCCGGAGATCGCGGGCGCGGGCCCCGCCCGGGAAGCCGGGGGGAGCACGGCGGTGCACTATCCGGCTTCGCAGCCCTTTTCCGGGCATCGCCGGGAGACGAGCATCGAACTGGCGCGGCGGCTCGCACGCCTCAAGGGCGATGCCTTCGCCGGCACGTTCGACGCCACCGCGCCCTATCGCGACAAGCTCTATCTGGTGCCGGAGCAGACGCTGCTCGTCGGGGCCGATGTGGCGACGGGCCTTATCCGCGACGAGCACGACCTGTTCGGAGGGGTCGTTCCCCACGCCTTCGTCGCCACGAAGGCCATCACTCATCCGCTGGTGAGCCCGGACGCCGCGGCGCCGGAGGGTTGGGTGCCGGGCTTTGCGGACGCCGTGCGCGGGGTGACGCTCGAAGGCTACACGGCCTTCCATATCGCCGACGCGCGCGCGGCCGCCCGCAAGCTGATCGCGAACGGACCGGTGCGGATCAAGGCGCCGCTCGGCGACGGCGGCCTTGGTCAGGTGGTGATACGAGACGAAGACGAGATCGACCGTGCGCTGGCGGCGTTCGAGAACGACGATCTCGCCCGCTACGGTCTGGTGCTGGAAGAGGAACTGACCGACGTCATCACGTTCAGCATCGGCCGCTTCCGGGCGGGCGACATCGCCGGCGCCTACTGGGGCCTGCAGACCGCGACACCCGACAACAAGTGCGGAATCGCCTATGGCGGCTCGGCGCTGCAGGTGGTCAGGGGCGATTTTGATGCGCTTCTGGGCAGCTGGGACGACGGGGTGACCCATCTGGCCGGCCGGCCCGTGTCCGCCGCTGCCGCGCGCCGCGCGCTCGAATATGCGCTCGTCTACGACGCGGCTGCAGACACCCATTTCCGCGGTTTCATCGCCTCGCGGCGCAATTACGACGTCGCCTGCGGCCGTGACGCGGCCGGGCGCGAGAAGATCGGTGTGCTCGAACAATCCTGGCGCCTCGGCGGCGCGAGCGGCGCGGAGATCGCCGCCCTCGAGGCCTTCGCCGGGGATGAGAGCCTCACCGCCGTTCGCGCAGTGTGCGTCGAGCACTACGGCACCGAGAGCGAGCCGCCGGTCGGCGCCATGGTCTATTTCGACGGTGACGACCCGCAGGAGGGTCCGCTGATGAAATATGCCCTGATCGATACCGAAACCATCGAGGCGAGACCGGATGCACAGTGATCCCGTCAGCATCCATGTGGACGGCCAGGTCCTCGCCGGGACCGTGGCCGTTCCGAAGACCGGGGTACCCGGCGTGCTGTTCGTCCATGGCTGGACCGGCAGTCAGGAGACGGATCTCGGACGCTCGCAGGAGATCGCCAGCCTCGGCTGCGTGTGCCTGACCTTCGACCTGCGCGGGCACGCGGGCACGGAATCGATCCGCCAGAGCGTGGCGCCCGCCGACAACATGAACGACGTGCTCGCCGCCTATGACACGCTGGCCGCCCACCCGATCATCGACAAATCGTCCATCGCGGTGATCGGAAGCAGCTACGGCGCCTATCTGGCCGCGCTGCTGACGGAGGAGCGGCCGGTGCGATGGCTGTCGCTGCGCGTTCCGGCGCTCTATCGGGATGACGACTGGACGATCCCGAAAGGCCGGCACGACCGTCTCGCGCTCGCCCATTACCGGCAGGAGCGCGTGGACCCGGCCGACAACCGAGCACTCAAGGCGTGCACCCGGTTCGAGGGCGACGTGCTGCTGGTGGAATCGGAAGTCGACGACCGCATTCCCCACGCGACCGTCGCCAACTATCTCGCCTCGTTCCGCCGCGCCCGTTCGCTGACCTACCGCATCGTGGAGGGCGCGGACCACGCCCTTTCCGATCCGGCGGCCCGCCGCGCGTTCACCGGCATGCTGGTGCGCTGGATCCGGGAAATGGTCGTCGGCGCCCGCTGATCGGCGGGCCGGACGCTTCACGGCGGGCCGACACGACGGCCGGCGCTGCAGGCGATGGGCGTGCGAAACGCCCTACTCGGATCCCCCGGTGTCGCCACCGGTATCCCCGCCGGTGTCGCCTCCCGTGTCCCCGCCGCCGTCGTCAACCGCGGCGGAGTGCTGGCCGCCATTGCCGCTCAGGGCTTCGACCTTCGCCTGGAGATACCACCGCGAGAGTTCGTAGCAGAACGTGAGTTCCCGGTCCGCCGGGGACCAGTAGCTGTTGGCCTCGCCGCACTCGTCCGCGGTGAGCTTGATCCCGTCATCGAGCCTGTAGATGGCGACGACCTTCTGCACGATATCGAGCAGGCCCGAGAGCTTCACCATCTCCGCATAATCGGCGAGATCGTGGCTTTTCGGATCGAGGTAGCGGACCTTGATGGACGATTCCTTCCCATCCCGCCGGACGTGGGAATCGAGCAGCTTGAACCAGCTGTCGTGCGCCTTGCCATATTCGTCGGCACATTCCTCGCGGCGGTCCTCGGGCATCCCGACGTCCTGCGCAGCCTCCCGGAAGCGCTTGGCGTCCTTGCCGACCATCATGCAGACCATGTTGTACGCGCGCTGCTGGTCCAGCGAGTGGGTGTCCCACAGGTCCGGATCGCCGCCGGCGGCCGACGACAGCTGCCAGCCCTCGACGGAGTCGACCAGCGCCTTGTCGAACATGGGGTCGTCCATTTCGAGCAGGATCAGCGTCGACAGCATGTCGGCGGCATCCTCCTCGCGCCCCAGCACCGGCAGGTCGAACTCCGAGATCAGCATGTGGCCCATCTCGTGGAACAGGAAGAACAGCGCATTGTCGAAGGTGAACTCGACGACCGCGTCCACCTGGGCGTCCGACAGGCTGTCCATGTCCTGCTTCATGTCGTCGGCACGGGCCGGGACCGCCCCCGCGAAGGCAAGGGCGAGGCAGGCGGCGAGGGCTAGAACGAAGCGCATGGGATGCCTTGGCCTCGGCCGGTTCGGGGACGCGCTACGCTAATGCGCTTTCCGACCGGATGGAACATCTGATCGACGGGAAATCGCGCCGGATTCAAAGGCTTGAGCATCTCGCGACCATCTCGCTCTCCTGCGGACGAGGAACCTGTCCAGCAGCAAGGCGAGGATGGGGATGAGGCCGCAGCCATATGTCAGGATGGCGGTCAAGGCCGACTGGGTGGTGAAGAACATCATGTTCACCGACATGGTGGCGTAATAGGCGACGCGAAGTTGCGGATGCCTGATCCTGGTGAAGATGATGTCGATCACATAGACCCAGAGAGCAACGGCCACCGAGAACAGCGCGACACCCGCGAAGCCGATGGAAGCATAGGCCGAGGCCATGAAGATCGTCGGAAACGAGGTGAGTGCGGCCGCATCCGTCCCAAGAAAGATCGTCGGAACCTCCAGAGCCAGGTCACGGGCCTGAAGGCCGAACAGGGCGGACACGACGGACGAGTCCGAAAAATAGGAAAATGGCAGTATGTTCGGATATACCTCGAAGTACATAAGAACGGTATGATATATAGCCATGTATACGCGATATATAGCGAGATTTAATGCGCCATATATGCCATCAAACGTGAGACTGTATACCTCTGGATATTGCGCGCAGTATAGTGCCGTCAGGAGAACCGTTACGATCAGCAACACCGCAACCAGGATGAAAATCACCCTGCGCGCAGAGAACATAGTGCCGTCGGACAGAGACAGCCTGTTGGCGATCAGAACGTATGCCAGGAAAATAAAAAACGGCTGCTTTGATATCGATGCGGCGCATAGAATATAAAGCAAAAATAAAATTGCCGCCGCAATTACTATATTGAAGCGAAGCATAATTCTGGTAGCGCACAGGACGAAAAAAAAGGCAATGATAGAGAAGCGGAAATAGGCCTGTATGCTCAAGATCGCAGATGTATAATATCCACCGCGCCTGATAAGCTGGTAATCCGAGCCTGACATTCCGCCCGAGATGAATTTCAGGATGCTCATCTTGTATGCAAGAGAGACGGGGTCGACGAGGAGCAGGACGGATGTCGCCCCGATGACGCTGTAGGCGATCACGCCGAGTGTACGATCGTTATAGGCACCTTCGCGCGGAACGAGATGCTGCACGTACAACTTCTTCCGAAACAGCCAGACGAACGAAAACGACGTGAACATGATCGCGATGCCGTACATCGCGTTGGAGACGGTGTCGTCGCTGAAGGGATAAATTTCATATTCGGTGGTTGCATATATATTGGCAAGAGGCGCCAGCCCCACCAATATGACGCATCCGATAAACAGAAAGTCCGATGGAAAGCACCAGATCTTCGGTCGCCCACGCAGCCAGCACGCGATCGAAACGATCAGCGATAAGATCATCACTCCCATCGAGAACAGCATGGACGTTCCTGTCAGAATTCCCGCACGCACGGGCTTGCGGGATCGGTAGTCGTGGAAGAGCGGCGGGCCGACAAGCGCTGCATCAGCGGAAATCCCGTACCGCTTCCTCAAGGGCGGTGCTGAGACGTCCCGCGTAGGTCTTCTGGTCGTCGAGATTGCGAAGCCGCGCCGCGGCGCGAGCGGCTTCGCGGTCCGTCGGCGCGGCGGCCACCGCAGCCTCGATCTGTCCGGCCATCGCCTCGGGATCGGCGGGGTCGAACAGCTTAGCCACATGACCGGCCTGCTCGCGATGAACGTCGATATCCGACAGCACCATCGGCGCGCCGAGGGTCTTGGCTTCCTCGACCGTCGTGCTCCAGCCCTCGAACAGGGAGGGATTCAAAAGCGCATCGGCATCAGCAACGAGGCTGAGCAGGTCCGCATAAGGGACGAGGCCGAGCCAGCGCAGCCGCTCTGAAACTCCGAGGGAGGCCTCCAGCGCCGCCACCTCGCCGGGATAATGCGGATGCCGGAAATCATCCCGCCCGCCGGACAGCACGAGCGTGCGGTCGAAACCGCGCGCGGCGAGCAGCGCGAAGGCGCGCAACGCCACCATGTGGTTCTTGTGCCGCCAGAGCTGGTTGGGCAGGAACAGGTATCGCCCCTCGATGCCGTGGTCCCGCCGCGCCCGCTCGATCTTCCCGGGCGTGACCTCCTCCGTCAGCCGGAGTGCGAACGGCACGACATGGATCTTCGCCCGCGGCTCGGGGATGAAGCGAAGAAGGTCGCTCCGCGCCGATTGGCTCGAAACCACGGCATGCTTACGGAAGGTGACCTGCGCGCGAAAGCCGATATCGCGCTGCAGGCGGTGACGGCGCGTGAAATAATGCGGCAGCGCCCGGTGCTGCAGGTCGCCGATCCAGGGCAGCACGGGAAGGGGATAGTTCCGGCCGAGAAAGCGCGCCTGCTCGAACACGACGTCGATGCCGGCGGCCTCGCAGCAGCGCGCGAACTGCCGGTCGCGAAGGCCGAACAGGGCAGCAGCATCGGCGAGGCGCGAGGCGACCGGCATCTCGCGGCCCGGCTCCCCCGTCGCCTCTTCGACTTCGGCGCGATATCTGGGTTCGAGATCCGGCGCGTGGAAGATGCAGACCTGACAGCCCGGCGCGTGGGCCCTGAGGACGCGCGCCATGTTCAGGTAGTAATTCCAGACGCCCCGGAACTTCGGGCCGTACCAGGCCATGACCGCAACGCGCATGCAGCTTGTCCTCAGTTCTTTCCCTCGCAAGCGTCCGGACTTGCCGTTCGCCCGGCGTTGCGGCCCGAACGCACCGAGTCCAAACGGAAGCGATCCGCCAGCTTATGAATTCGCGGGCGTCTCCTGTCGACCGCCGTTTCAATCCCCAGGGCCGCTGCGTCAGGACGGACTGCGTTCGAACAGGAAGTCTGCTTGCAGGGCCATCTTCGACGACGAGGCCTGATTGTAGACGCCGCGAAGCTCGAAGCCGCGCTCGTGCAGAAACCGGATGACCGGCGAGGCGGTCGGCTGCCCCTTGTAGAGCTCGACGAAGGAGAGTTCGCAATAGATGGCGGAGAAGCGCGCCAGATAGGCCTCGGAACCCTTCAGCACCTCCAGCTCGTAGCCCTGGGTATCGATCTTCAGGAGGTTGCTCGCCCCGAGACTGTCGGGCGCCAGCAACTGATCGAGCGGCGCGCAGCGGACCACGCGGGTCTCCACCACGACCGACCCGAACGTGGCGTTCTGGAGTTCGCCCACCTCCAGGAAGGAGGAGGAGTCCTCCTTTTCCGTGACGTGCATCACGAGGTCGGCGGCGGTTGCGCCGACGGCGGCCCGGACGAGCGTCACCTGCGGATCGTCGGCGAACAGCTTGGAAAACGTGTCGCCCGGCTCCCTCAGAGGCTCGAAGCTGACGATACGCGCCTGAGGAAACGTCGCCCGCGCGAATGTCGCGAACTGGCCGCGATTGGCACCGATGTCGACGACCGTGTCGAACGAGAACCGTTCGAGGGCCGCCCGATGCTCCACCGTCGCACCGACCCCCGACTTCAGGGCGCGGCGGTAGGCCGGCGTCGTCAAGCCGGCCCACAGCTTGCCGATGCGGAGCAGGGTATGGTTCATCGTGACTCCGCCTTCCGATCTGCCCGGCAGACGGGACACCCCCGGCCGCCACCTTCGACCACCCATTGCCACACGAAGCGAACCCGTGCCTCGTGCGTCCCGCCCTGACCGCTGGAGCACATTTGCGGCCGGATGGAAACAACTCTCGAAGCCGCCGGTGGGCGGCGGAGCGTGTTTTCCCGGCATCGAGACGAGTCCATCCGGGGGGCGCACCCTCGCCGCCGGTCTACCGTCCCGGCGATAGCTTCCCCCTGGCCTCGCGCGCGGTCGCGACCATGCCCGTCGCGACGGGAACCGCGGCGGCAAGGCCGGCCGTCGCGGCATGACCGGGACAGCCGACGAGGTGCACGGGATCGCCCGGCCGGACTTCGCCATTGAACGAGAAGCGGACATCGGCCCCGAAGCCGTCCGCGATGAAGCGCGCAGTGGCCGCGACGGTGGTTCCCACCCCGGTGCAGCCGTTGAAGACCGGCACCTGCGGCGACGCGCTGTCGAGCGCGGCGACGAGCACGGCCGCGGCATCCTCGATGTGGAGCCAGTCCCGCATCTCCGCCCCCGTGCCGCCGAGCACGATGTCGCGCTCGCCGCGCGAGAGGCGCAGGCAGAGTTCCCAGACCAATTGCTTGTGAAGATCCGGCCCATACACCGAGAACAGCCGAACGATCGCCGCGTTCAGGCCGAAATTGCGCCCCCAGCACTCGGCGGCCTGTTCCATCATCGCCTTGTGATAGCCGTAGGGCGATAACGGCGCCCGCGGAGCGGCCTCGGAAATCGGCAACTCCCGCGCATTGCCGTAGACCGCGGCGCTCGAGGCGAGCACGACGCGCGCAGACGGCGCCTCCTGCCGCACCCATTCGAACAGCCGCACACTCGCGGCGACGGTGCGGGAGAAATCCTCCAGCGGCGCGGTGAGCGAAGGCCCGACCGACGAGCCGCCGGCGAGATGGATGACCGCCTGGGGCGTGCCCCACCGGCGGGCGAGGCTCGACAGGTTGGCCGCGTCGATCTCGCCGTTGATCCAGCCGACGAGCGGCAGCCGCTCCTGCTCCGCCCCATGGCCGAGCCCGAGCACCTTCCAGCCCCGCGCCGCCAGGGTGCGAACCACATGGTGCCCGATGGCGCCGCTCGCCCCGGTAACGAGAGCAAGCCCGGCCGCTGTCACGGCTTCACCGCGAGAAACGCCACAATACGCCCCGGTCTGCGGTCAACGGTGGAAAGCGCCTTGCCCAGCAGCGGGTAGAGACGACGAGAGCCCGCAACCGCGGCGAGCGGTCGCGCGAGCGGAACCGGCAGCGCCCGGGAAGCGGCCTCGAAAGCGATGTCGTAAGGCGATTTCGGCGCGAAATTGAACGCCGCCTCGAACTGGCGCCAGCGGCGGCGAACGTCCAGACCGGCCTTCGCGATCGCGTCCCTGTAAGTCCCTTCCGGAAAGGCATTCTCTCCGCCGTAGAGGCTGTGCAAGGGATGGCGGTCGAAGAACATTTGAAGTTGTTCGGGACCATTAACGACGTGGTCGCGATAGGCA
Organism: Pseudoxanthobacter soli DSM 19599; assembly: GCF_900148505.1. NCBI lineage: Bacteria > Pseudomonadati > Pseudomonadota > Alphaproteobacteria > Hyphomicrobiales > Segnochrobactraceae > Pseudoxanthobacter > Pseudoxanthobacter soli. The sequence goes on from NZ_FRXO01000008.1 coordinate 91,713, forward strand.
AAGAAGACCCCGCCCGGCTTCAGCACCCGTGCGACTTCGGCGCAGAAGGCGTTCAGGTCGCCGGCATGGTGCAGCACCTGCCGTGCCAGCACGAGGTCGAAGGACGCATCCGGCATCGGAATGGCCTCACCGAACCCCTCCAGGATCTCGATGTTGGCGTTGAAATGCGCGGAGAGCCGGCGAATCGCGCCGCTGCCGACGAGGTCCGACGGATCGGGCTCGAGCGCCGTCGCTTGCCAGCCGTCAGAGGCCAGAGCGTAGGAGACGATGCCGTTGCCGGCGCCGATATCGAGCGCCCGGCCACGGGCGGGACCGAGGATGTTGCGCACAGCGCCCCATTCGGCGCTCGCGTGAAAACGTTCGGCGGCGCGCTCGACAGGAAGATCAAAATAGCAGTCCCTGACCAACTCGGCTTTGGCCGGGTCGTCGACCAGCGAACGCACCGCCTCTTCCCAAGTCGTCTTTTGGGGAACAGTCACGTCTCCAACACCCCTTTTCCTAGAGCATATCCTCGTCGTTCAGATCGAACCGATCTGATGATTCCATCAGATTGGAAGGCACTCTCGTCGGCGGATCTGTAAAACAGCCGCGAATATACAATGTCGTTCCAGGTCCTTAACCAGCGGGATCGACGGGATCTATGCGCCTGACGAGACGAGCCGGATTGCCCGCCACGATCGTCCACGCTTCGACATCCTCCGTCACGACGGATCGTGAGGCAACGATGGCACCCCTGCCGATGTGCACGCCCTTGAGCAGCGTCGCCCCGAATCCGATCCAGGCGTCGTCTTCGATCTTTATAGGGGAGGCGACAATATCTGGCGCGTCATGAGGATGCCCCCGATACACTATTTCCTTGTATTGCTCATGTCTGATATTCGCATTGATGGAATGTCCATTGGTGTCATGGATATTGACATCATGCGATATCAAGCACCTGTTTCCAATTTCTATATTGGAAGATGACCATATATATGAATTTTGCCCAACGAAACACCAGTCTCCAATGGAGATCCGTCCGCCATGTGGAAATACAAATATATTTCCACGTATGATGGTGTTGTTCCCAATGACGACGCGATCCGGGCTGCCTTCCGGATTCTCGATCCATCCGTCGAACAGAATTTTCGAAGAATGACCGATTTGCGCTTTTCGACGATGGCGTTGCATGGCCGCAGCCTGCCATAGACGGCGGCCCGCTATGAAGGGAAGGATAAAAATATCCGATAGAACTCGTCTTGATATTTGGCGAAACCGGTTCAAAATTCCCGCCTCAACGGCCGATCAGATTTATAAGCCGCACTATAGCCTGCCATAGGCGGCGTCCGCCACGCGTTGCCAACGCGGCGTAAAGTGCGGCCTCATCAGACGAGGCAACCAGAGCGTTTTCGGGCAGGTCGGGCATGGCCAAATCGTTGGCGTCCGGGCTCTTCGGCCCGATCCGCCGCAATCGCCCGAGCTTGTAATGCGTCGCGGTCTCGTCGAAGCCGATATTCTGCACGAGGGATCGCGGGGGAAACAGGCAGATGCCGTCCGCCTTGAAGACGGACCACCACCAGCGGATCGCCCAGCTGTCCAGCCGGCCTTCCATCTGGCGGCGGAGCATCTCGGAATAGGGCTGCCCGCCGACATCGAACCGCTGCCGCAGGGCGCGGTCGGTTTTCAGCTTCTCCCAGCCCTCGGCATTCGGATCGAACCGGTCCCACGCCCGCTTCCAGGTCGCCCAGCCCCACGACGTCGTCAGATGCAGGAACAGGCCTTCCTTGCGCGCGGCGAAGTCCGGAACATCGAACTGATGCGCCGATATCTGGAAGACGCGTTCGTCGTCGCGGTAGCGGTCCAGCCCCCCGTTCAGCCACGCAAGCGCGTGGGGCGAGACGACGAGGTCGTCCTCGATCACGATGACGCGGCCGTAGCGGTCGCAGAGCTGCGTCACCGCCTGCGAGATCGAGTTGGCGAGCCCCCGGTTCGCCGGCGCCTCCACAAGCGTCATGTTGGGCCGCAGCCGGGCGCGCACGAGCGCGCGCACCGCCGCGACATCGGCCGCGCCGGATTCCGACTTCGCCCCGTCTGAGAATACGAAGACCGGGCTCCGCGAGAATTCGGCGCAGCGCTCGAGCGCATCCAGCGTCTTCGTGAGATGGTCCGTACGCCGGTATGCGAACACGGCGATCGGAGCCAGCGATCCTTCACTCACCCGGCATCCCTGACTTCAGAAGCGACGACCCGTGGCGTCACCGAACGGACGAACGCCCGATGCCCAATAGGAGAATAGCGGCCAAGTTTCGTTAAAAGTTTCTGAACCGTCGCCCTTCGTCGTGAACCATTTCCGGGATCGAACCCGGACGACCCGCAGCACGCGTTCCCGCAAACCCGGACGAGGCAAACTTATCCGGCTTGTCGATCCCCTACGACGTGTTTACAGCGAAGCGAGCGGTGCCGCCGGACGGCGCAAGCGCCGACGCCTCCAGTCGACGCCCGTGGCCGTCCCGACCCTTCATGGGCGTCCCGGCCCCTCGATAAACGGTTTCCGCATGGTCTCGCCCGCCCGACCGCTGGACATCCTCATCCTCGGCCTCAACTACGCCCCGGAAAAGGTCGGGATCGCCGTCTATACGGCGGGGCTGGCCGAAACCCTGGCCGCACGCGGCCACCGAATCCGGGTCGTAGCCGGCAAGCCCTACTATCCGTCCTGGTCGGTGCCGACGGGATTTCATGACGGCTGGTGGCGCAGGAGCGTCGAGAACGGCGTCGATCTCACCCGCGTCGCACACTACGTTCCGTCCCGGCCGAGCGGCGCGCGGCGCATCCTGCACCACCTGAGCTTCGCGCTGTCGGCCCTGCTGCCGGCCGTGAGCGCCGCTGTTGCCCGCCGCCCCGACCTCGTGGTGACGATCGCCCCTTCCCTGCTCTCCGCACCGGTCGCCAAGGTCGCAGGCTGGGCATGCGGGGCGAAGACCTGGATCCACGTCCAGGACTTCGAGGTGGAGGCGGCGGCGGCGACGGGGCTGGTAAAGCGGCAGGGCCTGCTCGGGCTCGCGCTGCGCATCGAGACGGCCATGCTTGGGCGTTTCGACCGTGTCAGTTCGATCTCGCCCGCGATGTGCCGCAAATGCGTCGCCAAGGGCGTGCCGCCGGATCGCGTGGTCGAGTTCCGCAACTGGGCCGACATCGACGGCGTGCGCCCGCTGGAAGGCCTTTCGTCCTATCGGGCGGAATGGGGCGTGTCGACGCCCTCTGTCGCGCTCTACTCGGGCAACATCGCCAACAAGCAGGGCATCGACCTCGTGGTCGAGGCGGCCGAGCGCCTGCGCCACCGCCGGGATCTGACCTTCGTCATCTGCGGCGAAGGCCCGAACCGCGCCCGCCTCGAATCAAGGGCGGCGGGCCTGCCGAACGTCGTCTTCCGGGATCTGCAGCCGCGCGAGCGTCTCGGCGACCTCCTCGGCCTTGCAACCGTGCACCTGCTGCCGCAGCTCGCGGATGCGGCCGATCTGGTGCTGCCGTCGAAGCTCACCAACATGCTGGCGTCGGGTCGGCCGGTCGTGGCCACGGCCCATCCGGGCACGGGCCTCGCGGAGGAAGTGGACGGCTGCGGCCTCGTGGTGCCCCCGGGCGATCCCGCAGCCTTCGCCGTGGCCGTCGAGCACCTTATCGACGATCCCGGGGAGCGGACCGCGCTCGGTGCGGCGGCGCGAGCGCGTGCGGAACAGCGCTGGGTGCAGTCGGCCATCATCGACGGGTTCGAGCGGGAAGCCTACCGCCTGCTCGACGGCGTCTCGCGGCGAGAGGCATAGCGGCACGCCGCCCCCACGGCGGAGGGCGACGGCACGGAGCGATCCTGCCCGGATGCCCTCCTCGGGCGGCCTCAGTCGCGCGCTTGCAGCAGGTAGTCGTGGCGGGACAGCTTGGCGACCATGTCGTAACGATGCCCGACCACATCGAGCACGGCATCGATATCCGCCGTCTCGATCAGGATGCGGCGCGGCCGGTGGCGTTCGAGATCGAGCCCCTTGAGCACGGGGATCTCGTATCCCTCAACATCGAGGGACAACAGGTCGACGGCGGGGCTGCCCGCTTCATCGAGGATTTCCGACATCGTCCGGATTGTCGCGGTCACGGTCTTCGGATTCTCGCCGAACAGCCCGCCCCAGGAAGCGGTCGCCGATCCGCGGCCGATGCTCGAGACGAGGTCGCCGAACGGAAAGGAGATCACGGTCCCGGAATCCTCCGGCGCGCCTAGCGCGGCCTGCACGACGGTCGCCTTGCGGGCAGCCCGGGCGAGGCCGGCCAGGTGCTCGCTCGGCTCGATCAGCAGACCGGTCCAGCCGAGCTTCCGCTCGAGATAATAGGTGTTGGACTGGTCGACCCCGTCATTGGCGCCGGCCTCGATAAAGAAACCGGGCCTGTCCTTGGGCAGGTGGTCGATCAGCTTGCGGTCGAGACCCGCCAGCCCCGTATAGGGTTCGCCGCCGAAGAATTCGAGGAGCCGCAACCGGTAGAACTTGAGCCGCTTCTTGCCCCTGATGCCGACGAGGACCGTCAGAAGCGACTTCAGAGAACTGGAAACGGACATCTACCGGGAAGCCTCCAACGGCGGGCAAAGCCCCCGCATGGTAGCGTGCGGCCGTTCGCCAATCCAATCCTCGATCGCGAGAAGCCACGTGATGAACGTGGACAAGATCGACGACCTCCCTCGCAGACCGGCGCGGAAAGCCCGGCCGGCCCGAAGGGTTCACGCGGCCGTCGGCGTTCTTCCGCGGCGCCCGTTTTCCGCCGTTGCTCCTCCCCGGCGAACGAATTAGTGCTGGATCCCGTTGCCGCCCTCGTCATCCCCGGGCGGAACAGGAACGATATCGGCGAACGGCACGGAGGGTGGAAGGCACGGGAATGGGGGTCAGTCTTCGCCGCCTGCGCGGCTCTCCGGTGTTGCGGGGGGCCGGCGCCAACATCTATGTCCAGATCGTCCGCGCCATAGGCCAGCTGGTCTCCGTGCCGATCCTGATCAAGTACTGGGGCGTCGATACCTACGGCCTCTGGCTGCTGCTGTTCAGCGTGCCCGGCTATCTGGTGGTGGCTGATTTCGGCCTCGCCCAGGCCGCGACCGCCGAGATGCTGGCCCATGTCGCCAAGGGCCGACGCGCCGACGCGGTCGCGACCTACCGCGCGGTGCGCATCCTGGTGCTGGCCATCAATGCTGCGTGCCTCCTGCTTGCGGCGGTGCTGGCATTCGGCCTCCTCTCCGGTGTGCTTGCGCCCTACGACGAACGGGCCGGCGGCAGCGTCGCACTCGTGCTGATGATCCTGACGCTCTACGGCACCATCACCATCCAGAACGGCGTCACCAGCAGCGGCTACATCGCCACCGGTGGATATGCCCTCAACAGCTACATCATCGGCACGATGTATCTTGCCGAGACGGTGGCGTCGTGGATCGTGGTCGGCCTCGGCGGATCGATCGTCCACGCGGCGCTTTCCTACCTCGTCGTGCGCGGCGTGACGTCGGTGATCATGATGATCGGCCTGCGACGGCGGGCACCGTGGCTCGCCGAGGGCGGATGGAGCGCCTCCCCGACCCACATCCGGCGCCTGCTGCGGCCCGCCGCCGCGCTGGTCGCCTTGACCGGCGGACAGGCGGCGACGATCGAGGGCGGCACGATGGTGGTCGGCCTCGCCAACGGCGCGATGGCCGTTCCGGTGTTCACGACGGCCCGCACGCTCACACGGGTCGCGCTGCAGGCGGTACTCGTGGTGAACCGGGCCATGATGCCCTCGTTCAGCATCGCCAACGCGACCGACGGCCGGGCGCGCATGAAGCGCTTCGCGCTGATCAGCGTTGCGCTGTCCCTCGCCTGCAGCCTGCCGATCATGGCCGGCGCGGCGCTGTTCGGCCCGGAGCTCATCTCTCTCTGGACGCACGGCCACGTGCGGCCGGACCTGACGTTCCTGATGCTGATGGCGCTCAGCATGGCGCTCAACAGCCTCTGGCTGCCGCTTTCGAACCTGCTGACCTCGATCAACCGGCAGGCGGGCTTCGCTTATTTCTTCCTGTTCGCCTCGCTTGCCGGGCTCGGTCTCTGCCTGCTGCTGTCGCGGCCGTTCGGACTGACGGGCGTCGCGATCGCCATGGTCGCGGTCGATTTCGTCATGCTGGTCTGGGTGTCGCGGCTGATCGGTTCGCTCGGCATCATCCACCTGCGGGATTTCCGCGACGCGTTCTCGGCCCTGCGGCAGCTGCTCGCAGGCCGCCTGAGGCGCTGACGGCAGGTCCCGCCGGTTCAGTGCGACGGGCCGGGAGGTATCGTGTTGTCCAGCACACCGACGATCTGACCGAGCTTGTCGGGATTGCGCGTGATGTAGATCGCGACGATGCGGCTGTCCTCGATCTCGAAAGCGGTGGTCTGGAGAATGCCGCCGCGCTCGCGGCTGACATAGCCGGGCAACCCGTCGATCCACATCGGGCGCAGGAAGACGGCTTCGCGGGTGATGCGCTTGCGGTGAAGGCCGGCATAGAGCCGCAGCACCCGCGCGAGCCCGGAGACGGGGTTGAGGAACGCGATCACCTTGCCGCCGCCATCCGACCTGAGCACGACGTTTTCGGCCAGGAGCGCCTGCAGGGCGCCGACATCGCCGTTCTGGGCGGCGGTGAAAAAGGCCCGGGCCAGACGATCCCCCTCACCCCGCTCGACCTTGTAGCGCGGGCGCGCCTCACGCACATGCCGGCGCGCGCGGGAGGCGAGCTGCCGCACCGCGGCCGCGTCGCGGCCGAGGGTCGAGGCCACCTCGTCGAGCGGCACGTCGAACACATCGTGCAGCAGGAACGCGGCCCGCTCCAGCGGCGAGAGACGCTCCAGCGCCAGCATCAGGGTCAGCGTCAGTTCGTCGGGCCGCATGGCCTCGTCCGGCGGTTCGGCCACGGGTTCGGGCAACCACGCGCCGACATAGGTTTCGCGCCGCGCGCGGGCCGACGACATGGCATCGAGGCAAAGGCGGGTGACGGTGCGGTTGAGATAGGCGGCGGGGGTTTCCACCTCTGCGACATCCACCCGCTGCCAGCGCAGCCAGGCGTCCTGCACGATGTCCTCCGCCTCGGCCATGGAGCCGAGCATGCGATAGGCGAGGCGCAGCAGCCGCGGCCGCTGCGCCTCGAAGATCGCCGTGGCGCCGTCAGGCGGCCGCATCGGCCGCGCTCACCGGATGGGAAACCCGGAATCCGACCTGAAGGCGGTTCCACACATTGATCGCGCCGATCGCGAGGGTGAGGTTCACCTGCTCGGCCTCCGTGAAGGCGGCTTTCAACAGCTCGTAATCCTCGTCGGGCGCGTGCGTTTCCGCCACGCGGGTGAGGGCTTCCGTCCAGGCGAGCGCCGCGCGCTCACGCTGGGTGTAGAGCGGAGATTCCCGCCAGCCGTTCAGCATGTAAAGCCGCATCTCGCTCTCACCGCGCTTGCGCAGATCGGTGGCGTGCATGTGGATGCAGAAGGCGCAGCCGTTGATCTGCGACGCGCGCAGCTTCACGAGTTCGAGCAGATTGTGGTCGAGGCCGCTCGCCCTGAGCGTGGCCTCGAGGTCCATCATGGCCTTGATGGGCGCGGGGGCCAGTTTGAAGGGATCCGTCACGCGCGGTGTCATTCCGATCTCCGTTTCAGCGGGCTTGAGCACAACCCGTTCAGACCGAACCGATCTGAACGGCAGGGATATGCTCAAGCTTTTGAATCTGGAGCGATTTCTCGTCGATCTGATGAGTCCATCAGATCGGAGAGCGCTCCAACGCGGACATGACGGCGCGGCCGGACCGCTTGTGACATGCGCCGCGGTTTTTTCTCCGAACGGCGCTTTTTCTTCTCCCAACCATCGCTGGGGCGCGTGCGCGCAGCGGGAAGAAGGCTGCACGGGCATCGCTAGAATGACCGCGACGGCGCCTTCCCTTCGGCTCCCCGCATCGTCGGGCCGGCTCGTCCGCCTTCGTGCAACCGCCGGTCCGGAACGCGCCCCCGGGCCGGACCGGCGGTTCACAAAGCCCTGAGGCGTGCGGATCGCTGGATTGAACATGATCCCGGCGAAGAATGCTGGCATAATGAGCGCCGGCTCGATTGCGCGTCCCGGATCATGCTCAGCTTCAACACGGACGACCTGCGCCCCCAGGATCGATTCGATCACTGGTGCGAGGTCCGCGGAAAGACCCTGTTCGGGGTCACCATCGAACTGGAGCGCGAACAGCGTTCCGGCTTCCGCGGGCAATTCGCCGCGTGGAAGCGCGGCGCTGCCGTGGTCTCGGAGATGCAGGCCTCGTCCTATCGCATCGGCCGCAGCGCGGCGGACATCGCCCGCCGGCCCGAGAACAGCCTGTCCATCGGCATGACCGTGCGCGGCCCAGGGTGGCTGGACGCCGGACGGCAGCCTTACCAGCGCGTGGGTGAAGGCCAGCTCACCCTCCAGCACTCCAACCTGCCGTTCCAGGCGGTCCCGAAGCGGTCCGACGGGTTCGAATTCCGGCTCCTGAAGATTCCGATCGACAGCGAGATCGTGCTGGGGGCGGCGGCGCATGACCTGCACGCCGCTCTGTTGCCGCAGAGCGCTCCGTTCGCGCGGCCACTCACGGCGCTGTTTTCCGCGCTGGTGAACCCGGGAGCGGACCTTGATGACCCGGCGCGGGACGTCGTGCACGCCGCGCGGCTCGTGCTTCTCGCCCGGGGCCGGCTGCCCGCCGGAATGCCGGAATGCCGGGCGGCGCTGCGCACCGGCTTCTTCCACGCCGCCCGTGAGATCATGGCCCGCGACCTGCATCGCCCGGCGCTTTCGCCGGAGGCGGTCGCCCGGGAACTGGGGATCTCGGTCCGCCAGATCCACGTGCTGTTCGAGCCGACAGGCCTGTCCTTCATGCGCACGCTGACGGCCATGCGAGTGCGGGAGGCGGCGCGGCGGCTGCAGGCGGAGCCGCGCATGTCGGTTGCCGACATCGCCTTCGACTGCGGCTTCGAAAGCCTGTCCGTGTTCTACCGGGCGTTCCAGAAGGCCTATGACATGAGCCCGCGTGAACACCGCATGGCCGGCCTGGCGCGTCAGGCGACCGGTTGAAACGACGGGGTGCCGGCCGCCCCGGTCAGGTGGACTGGAACACGCTCAGCCCGAATTCCGGCAGCATCGCCGTCAGGTGATCGAAGATGTCGGACTGGATGGCCTCATAGGCCTTCCAATCCGTCGTGGCGGTGAAGCAATAGACCTCGAGCGGCATCCCGTAGGGCCCGGGCGACAGATAGCGGACCATCGTCATCATGTCCTGGCGGATGCCGGGATGATCGGCGAGATAGCTTTCCATATAGGCCCGGAACAGGCCGAGATTGGTCATGCGCCGCCGGTTGGCGGGGATGTCGGCGGGCGGGCCGAGCTTGGCGTTCCAGTCGGCGATCTCGCGGGTCTCGTTCGCCACGAAGTCGGTGATGCGGCGCAGATGGGAAAGCCGCTCGACGTCCGCATCGGCGAGGAAGCGCACGGTGCTCTGGTCGATCGGGATGGACCGCATGATGCGCCGGGCGCCCGCCTCGGTCATGCCGCGCCAGTTCTTGAACGGATCGGAGACGAGCTTGCGCACCGGGAAGGTGGAATAGGTGTTGTCCCAGTTGCGGACCGTCACCGAATAGAGCGACAGGTCGATCACGTTGCCGTTGGCGTCCATCGACGGCATCTCGATCCAGTCGCCGACCTTGACGATATCCGTCGAGGAAAGCTGAACCGAGGCGACGAGGGAGAGAAGCGTGTCCTGGAACACCAGGATAAGCACCGCCGTCAAGGCGCCGAGGCCGGACAACAGCAGCAGCGGCGAGCGGTTGATGATGACGGCGACCATCAGCACCGTCGCCATGGCATAGACGACGATGGCCGCGATCTGGACGTAGCCCTTGATGGAGTGGCCGGTGGCGGCGTGCCGGCTCTGCCACAGCTTGCCCGCCAGCCGCAGGCCGGCCACGGCCGCCATGGCGACGAACAGGATGGTGACGGCATCGGCGACGTTGCGCACCATCTGGGCGAGGGCCGGATGCAGCCCCGGAACCGCCGTGATCCAGTTCGAGATCACGATGGCCGGCGCCGCATCGGCCAGCCGCGCGACGATGCCGGCGTCCGCGACGTCCTTGCCCTTGATGAAGCTGATCCCGGCGATCATCGGGTTGAGGAAGCGCGCCAGCGCGACATTGACGATCAGCCCGACGAGGGCCGCCGTCACCGCAAGCGCCACCACCCACAGCGCCGTCGCCAGCCACGGATGAAATCCGAGGATGGCCTCGATCCTCTCCATCGCACTGCCCGTCATCTTGCCCGGCCGCCACGTTACTCCGCTTCAGGCTTATGACAGTTCGCTCCGTGCTTTGCCACCGTCCGCGCGGCGGGCAAGGGACGCCTCTCAGGCCTCGCCACAACGGCATCGGGTAAAGCAAGAGCCGAATGTCAGGAGACGATTCCCGTCTCGCGCAGGCGCCGCGCCGCGGCGCGGCCGAGCGCGATCTCGCGGCCCTCCGGACCGAGGGCGATGCGGGCGCGGCCGCCCTCGCCCCAATCGATCTTGCGCAGTTGCCGGAGGTTGACGATCAGCGACCGGCTCAGGCGCGAGAACGGTGGGCTCGGCAGTTCCGTCTCGAAATGGCCGAGGAGCCGGCAAATGAGGCGGTCGCGCTGCTCGATCACGGCAATGCGTGTGAAATCGCCTTCGGCGGTCAGCGACAGCACGCGCGAATGCGGCACCACCAGATACTCGCCGGGCATGTTGATGCTCAGCCGGGGCTCATCGCCCGCGAGCGGCGGCTGTGTCTCCGCCCGTCGCGCCCGCAGCCGCTTCAGCGTGACGGCGAGGCGTTCGGGATCGACCGGCTTGACGAGGAAATCCGCCGCGGCGACGTCGAAGGCATCGACCGCATAGCGGCTGTAGGCCGTGACGAACACCACGTCGGGCCCGTCGTCGGTGCGGGAGAGCATCTCGAAGCCCCTCCCGTCTCCGAGTTCGACATCGAGGAAGACGATGTCGGGCCGGACCTTGCCCACCATCTCCGTCGCCGCGGCGAGGCAGTCCGCCTCGGCCACCACCGCGAGGTCCGGGTGGGCGGCGAGCAGGCGTTTGAGGCTCCGGCGCGCCGGCGGTTCGTCGTCGACGACCATCACGCGAAACATATCGCCCCCCGCAAAACCAGCCGTACGGACACGAGATCGCCGTCCTGCATGATCGCAAGATCGTGCCCGTCGGGATAGTGCAGCTGGAGCCGCCGGCGGAGATTGGCGAGGCCGAGCCCCCCCGCCGGCCGCGCGCCGGGCGCGTATCGCCCGGGATTGGTGACGACGATCATGAGCCTGTCCGCGTCGAGGCGGACCGAGACGTTGATCCGCAGCGGCGCTCCGGTGGCCGGCCGCAGGCCGTGCTTGACCGCGTTCTCCACCAGACCCTGGAGGATGAGGTGCGGCACGAGCACGTGCTCGGCCTGCGGATCCATGTCGACGGTACACGTCAGGTGGCTGTCGAAGCGCAGTTCCTGGATGCGCAGATACGACCGGACGGCGTCGATCTCGTCGCAGAGCCAGCAGACCGAGCGTTCCTTGTGATCGAGGCAGTAGCGCATGTAGCCCGCGATGCGCCGGGTCATTTCCAGCGCCACATCGGGGCGCTCCGGAATCTCCGCGGTGACGGTGTTCAGTGCATTGAACAGGAAATGCGGATCGAGCTGGACCTTCAGTTGCTGCAGCTCCGCCCGCGCGGCGGCCGATTGCGCTTCGCTGCGCCGCACCCGCTCCAGCCGGGCGGATACATCGGCCGTCAGCCAGAAGTAGCCGAGCGCCCAGCCGAGGAAGATGCTGGTGTAGTAGAGCAGCGGAACATGGCGCCCGCCGAAGGCACGCTGGAACTCCCCGTGCGCGAACGACAGGCTTCGCAGGCCCTCCGCCGCCCCCATCTGGATCATGCCGCCGAGCACGGCCCCGATCACGATCAGCGGAAGCAGCTTCAGCGTCGGAAACGGTTGCGGCACCCGACTGCGGATCAGAACGTGCACGAGGCAGGTCAGCAGAAAGCCGATGGTGTCGAGCACCACGGTGACCACGACCGCGTCCGAGAGGTTTCCGAAGAACGCGGTCCGGGTGATGATGCCGAGGGAGGCGATGAACAGCCATGCGGCAATGTTCGCCTCCCGGAACCGGACGGTCAGAACCCGCTCCGAAAGCGGCAGCCGCGCGGGCCGAGACCCGCTTCGTTTCCGCGCCGGGCTCATCGTGATGCCGACGCCGTGGCCGACGCAGCGCTCTTAGATAATGTGATCAACGGGGGTTATCTTCATCACCATGTCGTTATAGTCGAAATCAGAGTTCTGTTCGGACGTCAAGTCTTCGAACGCGAACGTATTCTCGCCGTACATGCGGATGTATTCGTGTCCGCCGACATTTTCATTTCCAATGAACAGGATATCGCCGTTCTGGGTCAAAAGAACGGGCGCGTAGTAGCCGTCATCGCCCGCGACCGTCCACGTGGTCTCGAACGCCGTGTCGCCGCCGCGCACGATGGTGAGATCGCCGTCGAGATGCGACGTGAGTGCCGCCTTGAACTCCGGCGTATCGCCATAGGCGACGCCGTCGACGCTCCAGCCCCCCGCCGCGTCCATGTCGAGATGCACGAAGCCGAGGCTGTTGGTGTTGGCCCCGCTTCCCGTGATCTCCAGCTTCAGTTCGTCGCCGTGGCTGAGATAGAGCAGCGGCTGGTCGCTTTCGCGCTGGCTGGCGGCGACGTTGGCGGCGGCCGACAGGTCGTTCAGGGTCTCGGCCGTGAGCATGAAGCCACCGACATCGACGGTCGCGGCATTGGAACCGTCGGTCGTGACCTGGACGTCCGGCGCCATGTCGATCGTGCCTGAACCGCTCTGCACGGCGAAGTGAAGCTGCTGGCCGGCGGCGAGATAGAGCTGCTGCGCGCCGGTCAGCAGATTGGTGCCGGTGTCGCTGAACACCGAGCCGACCTTCGCGAGCGTCGCATCCGCAAGCGTCACGCCGGCGCCGACGCTGCCGTCGCGACCGATGAGATTGCCGTCGGCATCGGTGGCGTAGAGCACAAGCGTGGCATCATGGGGCAGACCGGAGGCCGCGTCCGAAGCCTCGAAGCGGATCCAGTTCCCGTGGACGTCGGAATGGCCGGTATTGTCGACGAGGAGTGCGCTCCGGCCGGCCTGGGTCAGGGACAGTGTCGGGATCGAGACGGTCAGCGTCAGCGCGCTCGACAGCGGCGTCAGCGCGGTCGCATGCCCTGGCGATTCCGGCAGGTACTCGCGCATGTTGACGGTATAGACACCGTTGCCCATCTGGACGGTCGGCGTGGTCCACTGCCCGTCGATATCCGCGACGGCGTCGACCGGCTTCACGAAGGCTCCGTCCACACCGGAGAAGAAGATCCGCGCGATGTTCTCGGCACCGACCTTATTGGTGTAGCTGGCGATCGGCGGCGGCCCGCCATTGGTACCGTTCTCGGAGGTCGGCCACCAGAAATCGGGGTTCACGCCCGTCCAGCCGAATGCCAGAACGCCGGAACTCGAGCTGGCGGCGACGTCGGTCGTCGTGTCCTGTCCGCTGAGCAGCGTGAAGGTGCCGGTCGACATGTCGCCGGCCATCGGCGACGTCGGCTGCGGGGCACTGTCGGCGAGATCGGTGTTGGTCGTCAGCAGAGAGGGATCGACCGTCGAGGTGCCGCTGTAGAGGAAGGCGAGCGAGAACGTGTTGGTGGTCGCGGCCGCCGAAGACGGGACGTTGATCAGCGCAAGGCCGTCGATGGCGAGCGCGCCCGCGCTGTAGGCCGGATTGACGAACTGCGCCGTGCCGGAGCTATCGGTGGTGGTCGTGTAGAGATTGTAGGTCTTGGCGGAGGCGGCGGTTCCGTCGGGGTCGGACGTGTCGTGCACGACGAGCTGGTACCAGGCCGCTCCCGACGGCGGTGTCGGCATGTTGTTGATCAGGAGCGAGCCCGTTGTCTGTTCGGAACCGGCGGCGCTCACGGAATAGGTGCCGTCGCCGTTCTTCACGATGGTCCAGACGTCCCAGAGCGATCCGGTGATGGTGTTGGCGGACGCGGAAAGCTCCACCTCCGACCACACGCCTTCCGCCGTCTGGAAGCGGAAGGTGATGCTCGCCTCGCTCTCGTCCAGCACCATGGTCTGGTTGGCGAAGGAAAGGCCGATATTGAGGCCGTTGGTGTTGGCGGCCACCGGCTCGAACGTCGCATTGGGGATGTAGTTGGCGATGCTCGGCACCGTGTAGCCGGCCGGCGTTTCGCTGTCGTCGTAGATGGTGATGTTGATATTGCCGACGTTCCCCGTCCCGTCATAGAGCGAGATCAGCGGTCCGCCCTGGCTGTACTGGCTCATCAGGTTGTCGGAATAGTTCGAGCCGTAGGAGTTCGAATTGGAGAAGAACACCTCGGAATAGGGATCCATGTAGACCGGCGTGGCCGTTCCGGAGAGCGAGTGGCCGAACGCGTAGGTCGGATCCCAGTTGATGTTGGTGTTGAGATTGACCGGCGTCGTCACGCCGGCATTGGGCGACTGGCCCTGGACATTGAAGTAGCCGGCGGAGAAGCCGGTCAGGAATTGCGTGAAGATGGTGCCCCACTGGGTGTTGGCACCGGTGTTCATCGCCTCGGAGCCCGAGTGCGCGATGGTGTAGGGCGTCGCATCGTCCTGGTTGGTGTAGATGTAGGCATCGCCCAGCGTCGAATAGATGCTGTTGGCGAGCTGATCCGGTGTGATCTGAATGTAACCCTTGACCTGACTGTCTTCGGTCGGGGACAGCCAGAACGTTCCGACCGTGCCGTCGATGTTCTGGTGGGTCGCGTCCCAGCTCAACTCGTACGCGAAATAGGCGGCGTTGTGATAGACGTTGTTGGCGTCCGGCGCGCCGTTGAAGAAACCCGAGATGGTGATGCCGGGAGAGGCGACCTCGAGGCTTTGCAGATAGGCGTTCCAGTCGCTCGCCTGATAGGTGGTCAGGTTGTTGCCGACCGAGGTCGTCGGCGAAATCGCCATCCGGGTCTGTCCGCTCAGGGCGCCGGAGGTGTAGGTCGTCAGCACGCCGCTTGCCGTCTGCCCGAGATCGGAGAACAGGGTGCTGCCGCTGATGCCGTAGCCGCGGGTCTGGGTGGCGGCGTTGCTCACGGGATAGGCGATGCTGAGGTCCATCGGCAGCCCGAACCCGTTCACCGAGGTCAGGTTGCCGGCGTCGCCCGGGCTGCCCAGCAGCGAGAACTCGAAGCTGTCGTAGCGGAAATCCCAGGCAGCCGCGTTGTTCCAGTTGATGGTCGATTCCCCCGTCAGGAGGGACGTCAGGTCGTTGGTGTTGGCGGTGTCCTGGCTCTGGACGATGAAGTAGATCTTGCCGCCGCCCATCTGGGGCAGTTCGATATCGTAGACGCCCCCGCTTTCAAGGGAGCCGTTGTCGACCAGCGTGGTGAAGTGCGGAAGGCCGTTGGCATCGAAATAGACCGCATAGGCCCAGACGCCGTTCGGCGTGGTGTCGGTCAGGCTTTGCTGAAGGGTGCTGGTCAGATTGAGCGTGAGGGTGGTCATCGATGTCCTGCTGGCTCGCGGCTCCCGGTCCACGGGGACGTCGGGAGCAACTGCATTCTGCCAGCGAGGGTAGATTTCAGACCGACGGGATCAATCGACGTTCGATGAAGCGGCCGGTTTACTCGATAAAGCGGCTGGGCGGCGCGGAGGGCGTGGGGGTGCCGGCAGCCCTCCGCGCGCGCGTCAGTAAGGCCGCGAGGACATGAGGATCTCGCGCTTGCCGGCATGGTTGGCCGGGCCGACGATGCCCTCCTCCTCCATGCGCTCCATGATGCTGGCGGCCTTGTTGTAGCCCACCTGGAGCCGGCGCTGGATGTAGGACGTCGAGGCCTTGCGGTCGCGGAGGACGATGGCCACCGCCTGGTCGTAGAGGTCGCCCCCCGATCCGGTGCTCTCGCTTCCCTGCACGGTCTTGTCGAAGACCGGCTCGTCCGCCTCCGGCGGTCCGTCCGCCTCCTCGTCGAGCACCACTTCGTCCAGATATTCCGGGCCGCCTTGGGTTTTGAGGAAGGCGACGACGTGCTCCACCTCGGCATCCGAGACGAACGGGCCGTGGATGCGGGTGATGCGCCCGCCGCCCGCCATGAACAGCATGTCGCCCTGGCCGAGCAGCGTCTCGGCGCCCATCTCGCCGAGAATGGTGCGGCTGTCGATCTTGGAGGTGACCTGGAAGGAGATCCGGGTCGGGAAATTCGCCTTGATGGTGCCGGTGATGACATCGACCGAGGGGCGCTGGGTCGCCATGACGAGGTGGATGCCGGCGGCGCGCGCCATCTGCGCCAGCCGCTGGATCGCGCCCTCGATCTCCTTGCCGGCCACCATCATCAGGTCGGCCATCTCGTCGACGATGATGACGATGTAGGGCAGCGGCGCGAGGTCCATCTCCTGGTCCTCGTAGAGGATCTCGCCGCTCTCCTTGTCGAAGCCGACCTGCACCTGGCGGGTGATGACCTCGCCCTTCGCCCGCGCCTCGGCCATGCGGACATTGTAGCCGTCGATATTGCGCACGGCGAGGCGGGCCATCTTGCGATAGCGCTCCTCCATTTCCTTCACCGCCCACTTCAGCGCGATGATGGCCTTGCGCGGATCGGTGACCACCGGGGTCAGCAGATGCGGGATGCCCTCGTAGACCGAGAGCTCCAGCATCTTCGGATCGATCATGATCAGGCGGCACTGGTCCGGCGTGTGCCGGTAGAGCAGGCTCAGGATCATGGTGTTGATGGCGACCGACTTGCCGGAGCCGGTGGTGCCGGCGACGAGCAGGTGCGGCATCCGCGCGAGATCGGCGACCAGCGGCTCGCCGCCGATGGTCTTGCCGAGGCAGATGCCGAGCTTGGTCCGCGTCTCCGCATATTCCTGGCTCGCCAGCAGTTCACGGAGCCAGACGGTGTTGCGGCGGCGGTTCGGCAGCTCGATGCCGATGACGTTGCGGCCCGGCACGATGGCCACGCGCACCGAAATGGCGCTCATGGAGCGGGCGATGTCGCCGGCAAGCCCGATGACGCGGCTCGACTTAACACCCGGCGCGGGCTCGAACTCGTAGAGCGTCACCACGGGGCCGGGATTGGCGTCGATCACCTCGCCGCGCACGCCGAAATCCCGCAGGATCTGCTGCAGCGCCGTGGAGTTCTGGTCGAGGAACGCCTCGGAAAGCTCGAAGTCCGGTTCCTGTTCTGGCGGATCGTTGAGCAGCGACAGATCGGGCAGTTCGTAGTGAGCGGCCGGGCCGGCGGTCTCGTCCTCGGCGGTCTCGTCCTCGGCGGAGGAAGGCGCCTG
This sequence comes from Pseudoxanthobacter soli DSM 19599, assembly GCF_900148505.1. NCBI lineage: Bacteria > Pseudomonadati > Pseudomonadota > Alphaproteobacteria > Hyphomicrobiales > Segnochrobactraceae > Pseudoxanthobacter > Pseudoxanthobacter soli. Next base: position 109,067 of record NZ_FRXO01000008.1, read on the forward strand.
CGCCGAAGCCTCGGGCTGCGAGAGAGCAGCGGTGACCACCGGAGCCGGGACAGCCGGCGCAAGGCCCCCCGACAGGGAGAATCCGCCTACGACGACCGTCTGCGCATAAGGCCGCCAGGAAAACGCGGTCGCAAAGGCCGGTGTAAACGCGGGAACGGACGGGACGGTGTCCGGCGCGGTATCGGACGGCCGATCAAGAGCCGCGGCGTCGTCAGCTGTCGGGGTTTCGCCACCCGCCGCCGTGGCCGCGACGGTGACGTCCCCCGCCGTGTCTTCACCGTGGTCGATATCGAGGCTCACGACGTCCGCGTTCTCGAAAACGGCGTCGCGCTCGGAAGAGCCCATGTCGTCGTCGACAAGGTCCTCGTCGGCAAAGCCTTCGTCGGTCATCTCGTCGTCGGCAGGATCGGCGTGGTCAAGCTCGTCTTCGGCAAGGTCGGCGTCGTCACCCATCGCTGCCACCATCGCGCGATCGCCGGCGACAAACGGCGGCAGCAGATCCTGCTCCACCGCGGGCGCATGTCCGAACTGGGACGCACCGAGGAGAAAGACCTGCCGCAGCGCCGCCAGACGGGACGGCGGCGCATTCTCGGCATCGGAGAGGAACACAGGGCTTGCCTCGGCTGCAGCGGCGGGAGCCTCTTCGCCCATGGGGGCCACGGAGGCGGGAACGTTCGACGGCTCGGTCGCAGTCCGCGGAGGCGGAACGGTGTCGGCAGCGTGTGACGGGAGGGACGTGGCGGCGGAATGGTCGTGCGATACCGCGTCGCCCACGTCCTGCGAATCGGCGACGTCCAATGCCTCACCTCCGTCCGCCTCGATGTGGGGCATGTCGGCCGGCAGCACGATGCCGGAGACCCCGGCCGCCTCATCCAGCGGCGCGAGATCGTCACGGTTGTTTTCGGCCGCGTCCGGCTCATCGGACCGGATACCGGCTTCCGCCGATTCGCCGGCCTCGGAAGGACGGCCGGAGAACGCCGCCCGCAACGCGGTCATGTAGGCGCGATAGCCGAAGCTCGGCAGTTCGGCCTCGTCCGCCGCCGCGGCGTCCGGCTGCGGGGCCTCCCGCACCACCGGCTCGGCCTGCGTCCGCAGCAGCCGGTCGGGCGTGCGGGTGAAACGGGCATTGCCCTCGTAGGTGAAAGGCCGCAGCCAGCTCGGCACGGCGTCACCGGACGATGCGGATTCCGGCTGTCCGCCTCTCATGGCATCGCTTCGGCCGACCGGCTGGCTACCGTCGCCGTCACGAACCAGGCGCGAGGTATCGAGCGATCTCGGAGGCTGGCTGGAAGCTGGCATGGCTGCATAACCCGATGGGACTTCGACACCCACAAGGGATATGGACGCGAACTTAAGACAAGGTTTTCACGAGGGGTGACGGAGCCCACAAGGCGAGACCTGTGTGAATTACGCCACCGCCTCCGATGTCTTGCGGACCAGCCCGCGTGATCAGGCGCCGAAGCCCTCCAGCACGATCTTTCCACGCGCGCGGCCGCTTTCGAGCAGGGCGTGGGCGCGCTTAAGGTTGGCGGCATTGATGGCGCCGAACGTCTCCGTGCGCGTGGTGCGGATCGCGCCGGAATCGACCAGGCGCGCCACCTCGGCGAGGAGTTTGCCCTGCGCGTCGATATCGGCCGTCTCGAACATCGACCGCGTGAACATGAATTCCCAGTGCGTGGAGACGCTCTTCCGCTTCAGCGGGTTGATATCCAGGGCCTTGGGATCGTCGATCAGGGCGAATCGGCCCTGCGGCGCGATCAGGTCCACGATCTCCGCCAGATGCGCATCGGTGTTGGTGGTGGAGAACACGAACGCGGGCGCCGCCTTCAACGGCAACGCCGCGATTTCCGCCGCGAGGGGCCGGGTGTGATCGACCACGAAATGGGCGCCGAGCGACCGGCACCACTCGGCCGTCTCCGGCCTGGACGCGGTGGCGATGATCGTGAGATCGGTCACGGCCCGCGCGATCTGGATCGCGGCCGAGCCGACGCCGCCGGCACCCCCGACGATCAGGAGCGCCGGGGCCGCGCCGGGAACGGGCGTCTTCACGTCGAGCCGGTCGAACAGCGCTTCCCAGGCGGTGATCGCGGTCAGCGGCAATGCGGCGGCATCGGCGAAACCAAGGCTCGCCGGCTTGCGGGCGACGATGCGCTCGTCCACCAGATGATATTCCGCATTGGTGCCCGGACGCCCGAGGGCACCGGCATAATAGACCTCGTCGCCCGGCGCGAAGCCCTGCGCCGCGTCGCCGACGGCGGTGACCACACCCGCGGCATCCCAGCCCAGCACCTTCCACTGCCCCTCGGCCGGCACCGCGCCGGTGCGCACCTTGGTGTCCACGGGGTTGACCGACACGGCCTTGACCGCGACGAGAAGATCGCGCCCGCTGGCGCGCGGCGTTTCCAGCTCTATATCGACCAGCGAATCCTCGCGATCGATCGTTCCCGGCGTGCGATAGCCGACAGCCCGCATGATGGCCTCCTGTGGTGCTCGGGTTGCTCGCCGGGGAAGATAGGCGTTGTGCTGGACCCCACAAGAACGCACATAAAATGCACATGGTGCAGATAAGGATACCGTCGTGGCCCGCATCCGTCATTCGAGCCTGGATTGCAGTCCCGGCTGCCCGGTGGAGGGAACGCTCCAGTTGATCGACGGGAAGTGGAAGGGCGTCGTGCTGTTCCATCTTCTCGCGGGGCCGATGCGATTCAACGAGCTTCGCCGGCAGCTGAAGCATTGCACGCAGCGCACGCTGACCAATCAGTTGCGGGAACTGGAGGCGAACGGGCTGATCCATCGGGAGATCTATCCCGAGGTGCCCCCACGGGTGGAATACAGCCTGACGCCGCGCGGCCGCACGCTCGAGCCCGTCATCCTCGCACTGAAGGCCTGGGGCGAGGAGCACGTCATCGACCCCGCTTCACAGGCGGCCTGAACGGCGTCCGGGCCGGCGGAGACGATCGGGCCCGGCACGATCCCGTCGGCATGATTTCGCCGCCGGAAGCCTGAACGCGCGTTACAGCACCTTCGACAGGAATGCCTGGGTGCGGGCCTGCTGGGGGTTCTCGAAGATCGCCCGCGGCGGGCCATATTCCACGATCCGCCCGCCGTCCATGAACGCAACCGCGTTGCCGACTTCCCGCGCGAAGCCCATTTCGTGCGTGACCACGACCATCGTCATGCCGTCGGCCGCAAGGGCGCGCATCACGTCGAGGACCTCGCCGACCAGCTCCGGGTCGAGTGCCGAGGTCGGCTCGTCGAACAGCATCAGCTTCGGGCGCATCGCGAGCGCGCGGGCGATGGCCACGCGCTGCTTCTGGCCACCCGAGAGCTCACGCGGATAGGCCGAAACCTTGCTGTCGAGCCCCACCCGCTCCAGCAGGGTCCGGGCGCGCTCGACAGCGTCCTGCCGGCGCTCGCCCTTCACGTGGATCGGTGCCTCGATGATGTTCTCCAGCACCGTCATGTGGCTGAACAGCGCGAAGTTCTGGAACACCATGCCGATCTCCGCGCGCTTCGCGGCGACTTCGGCGTCCTTGAGTTCGTAGAGCTTGTTGCCTTCGCGGCGATAGCCGATCAGCTCGCCGTCGACATAGAGCGCGCCGGAATCGATCTTCTCCAGGTGATTGATGCACCTGAGAAAGGTCGACTTGCCCGAACCGGACGGCCCGATCAGGCACACCACCTCGCCGCGCGCGACGCTGAGATCGATGCCCTTGAGCACCTCCACGGCGCCGTAGCGCTTGGAAACCTTCTCGGCAAGGATGAGGGGCTGCTGCATATCGGAGTGGTCCAGATCTGATCGGTTTCCGTCGCGGCCCCGCAGCCAGCGACGTGGAGGCCGCCGGCCGGGAGCGACATCCGGCCAGCGGGCAGCGACAGAGCGCCTTCCGATCGGATGTCGATTATCCGACCGACAGAAATCGCTCCAGTTTCAATGCTTGGAGCCTATCCTCGTCCTTCAGTCCGGTTCGATCTGAAGGGGACAGGCTCCAGGCCGGCGGCCAAGGCCGCCGTGCCCGGAGCGGCGAAGGCTATCAGAAGAACTTCAGATAGCGCTTCGTCTCCCAGTCGGAAACATGCGCCATGTAGGACAGCCATTCGTCGCGCTTGTAGGCGAGCCATGCATCCGCCATGCCGTCGCCCATCACCTTGCGCGACAGCGGATCGGCCTCGAAGGCGTCGAGCGCCTCGCCGAGCGTGCGCGGCAGCTGGCGGATGCCGCGGCGGTCGAGTTCCTCCTGCGAGACCTCGTACATGTTGTTGCGGTTCGGCTCGCCCGGATCGAGGCCTTCGGCGATGCCTTCGAGCCCGGCCGCGAGCACCATCGCCGCGCCCAGATAGGGATTGCAGGCGCTGTCGGCCGAGCGCAGCTCGATGCGGCCGCCGCCGAGCGGGATGCGCACCGCATTGGTACGGTTGTTGTTGCCGTAGCAGGCGAAGATCGGCGCCCAGGTGAAGCCCGACATGCTGCCCTGCTTGACGAGCCGCTTGTAGCTGTTGACCGTCGGCGCGACGACCGCGCAGATCGCCGGCAGATGGCGCACCACGCCCGCGGTGAACTGGTAGCCGAGCTTGGACAGCCCGCAGCCGCGCGGATCGGCCTCGTCGGCGAACAGGTTGCCGCCGGTGGCGAGATCGGCGAGCGACATGTTGAAGTGCGCGCCCGAGCCGGTGCGGTTGGCGTAGGGCTTCGGCATGAAGCTCGCGAACAGGCCGTGCTTGCGGGCGATGTGGTTCGCCATCATGCGCAGGAACACGAAGCGGTCGGACATCTTCACCGCGTCGGCATAGGTGAAGTCGATCTCGAACTGGCCGAGCCCGTCCTCCTGGTCGAAGGAATAGACGTCCCAGCCGAGCCCGTTCATGGCCCCGACGAGTTCCTTCAGCCACTCCATGTTGTCGAGCACGCTCGAGGCGTCATAGCACGGCTTTGAAAGCTGGCGCGGCGACACCGGGTCGAACCCGGCATTGTCCTTCAGCACGTAGAACTCGGCTTCCATGCCGAGATTGAAGCGGAAGCCCAGTTCAGCGGCCTTCGCGGTCTGGCGCTTGAGAATGCCGCGGCTGCACGCCTCGAACGGCTCGTCCTTCAGCCACAGGTCGCTCGCGAGCCAGGCCGTCGAGGGATCCCACGGCAGGATCATGAACGAATCCGGGTCGGGATGCGCCGCGACCTCGTCGTCGCTCACCTTCTGAGGCACGCCGTCGAGCGCGGCACCGGTGAACATCTCGGAGCCGGCCAGCATGTGCTCCAGATGGGGCGCCGGCACCATCTTGGTCTTCGACACGCCGTGCATGTCGACATAGCTCGCCATCAGGTATCGAACGTCCTCGGCCGCCACGCGCGCCTTCAGGTCGTTCACCGCCGACGCGGTTTCCGGTGCCTTCATGTCCATCACAGATCTCCGTCGAGCGTCCGCCGGCGGATGGCCGGGCGGACGGCTGATTGCAGGTCGGGGGACTGGTCGTCCCAATCTTCCAGGGGGGTATGTTCGGCAAGCGCGCCGCGGACCTGGTCCGCGAGGGTTTCGATGCAGAGCGACAGGAGCTCTTCGCCGAACGCGGCATCCGCCGTGCTCGGCCGCCCGACGGTGCCGGTGCGGCTCTCCTTGTCGACGGTGTAGGAAAAGAAGCAGCAGGCCGCCCGGTTGGGCTCATCAATGGCCTGGCCGATGTCCACGAGATCCGGCTTCAGGTGCAGCATCAGCGACGTCTCGGCGTCGTTGGCGTGCCAGTTGGTGCCGCCGTCATATTCGTAGATCGCCCGGATCCCGGCCGAGATCTCCCAGATCGAGCGGAGCGCGACCCGCGTCGACGGCAGGTCCGAACGGATGTTCTCCAGCGCGCAGCGCAGCGGCGCCCAGTTGGTGACGTGGCCATTGAGGATGAGAAGGCGCGTGAACCCGGCGGCGGCGACCCAGTCCGCGATCTCCAGCACCAGCTTCGACAGCGTCTCGGGCCTGAGCGAGATGGTGCCCGGCCACTTGCGGGAATGGCCGGGCGAGCAGCCATAGCGCAGCGTCGGCAGCACCGGCACGCCGGTCGCGGCAGAAACGCCCTCCGCCACAGCTTCCGCCGAGAAGCTGTCGACCCCGCACGGCAGGTGCGGCCCATGCTGCTCGGTGGCGCCGACGGGCAGGATCGCCATGTCGATGCCGGCGTCGCGGATCGCCGCGATCCGCTCGAAGCTGCACTCCTCCCAGCGGATGGGACCGCCGTCCGGAATCGTGGAACAGCGCATCATCGCCGGCCCCGCATCGCGTTTGCGAGCGCCGGGCAAGCCTGCCTGCGCGCCGCCCGGGGGTGCACGCCGGTTTCAATCGAACGTTCGATTGAACGGATCACGCTCTCCTCCTCCATCACCGTCCTCGGACCCGGTAAGCGTCAGGAATATTCGACGACGGGATGCGGCACGTAGGGCGCTTCGAGCGCCGCTATCTCCGTCGCGTCGAGTCGGATCGACAGCGCCGCGACGGCATCCTCGAGGTGATGCGGTTTTGTCGCGCCGACGATCGGCGAGGTGACCGCCGGCTTGCCAAGGAGCCAGGCGAGCGCGGCCTGCGCCGGCGGGATGCCGCGCGCCGAGGCAACCGCGCAGACCGCGTCGATTACCGCGCGATCGGCCGTTTCCGTCGCCGCATAGAGCTTGCGGGTGTACTGGTCGGTATCGCCGCGCGGGGTGGTCTCCTGCCACGATCGCGTCAGGCGGCCGCGCGCCAGCGGGCTCCACGGGTTCATGCCGACGCCTTCCGCGACGCAGAGGCCCATCATCTCCCGCTCTTCCTCGCGGTAGAGCAGGTTCATGTGGTTCTGCATGGAAATCGGCCGCGTCCAGCCGTAGCGGTCAGCCGTGGCGATCAGCTTGCCGAACTGCCAGGCGAACATCGAGGAGGCGCCGATATAGCGCACCTTGCCCGCCCGGACGAGGTCGTCGAAGGTCTGCAGCGTCTCCTCGATCGGGGTGTGATAGTCGAACCGGTGCATCTGGTAGAGGTCGATATAGTCGGTGCCGAGCCGCTTCAGGCTCGCCTCGACCTCGGTCATGATCGCCTTGCGCGACAGCCCGCCCGCGAGCGGCCCGGGCGTGACGGGGAAGAACACCTTGGTGGCGATCACGACATCCTCGCGCCGGGCGAAGTCCTTGAGCGCGCGGCCGAGCACTTCCTCGCTGGCGCCGCCGGAATAGGAATTGGCGGTGTCGAAGAAATTGATGCCGAGTTCGATCGCCTTGCGGATGAAGGGCCGGCTCGCCTCTTCGTCGAGCGTCCAGGGATGCGACCCCCGTTCCGGCGGCGCGTAGGTCATGCAGCCGAGGCAGAGGCGGGAGACCTTGAGGCCACTGCGGCCGAGGGTGGTATAATCCATGGGAGAAGGCTTTCGCTGAAGACTGGAGGGCCGGCGGCGGGTGTGGCCGCCGCCGATCTGGTGCGGTTGCGCGCGCTCAGGCCGCGATGCGGCGCCGGACATAGTCCGACAGCTGCCAGACGGCGCTTTCGAGATGGCTGAGGCGGCCGACCTGCGCGTAGGTCGAGGTGGCGCCGTATTGCTGCATGGAGTTCACCTCCAGATCCTCGTCGGCGATGCGCTGGCCGATCGCCTTCATCCGCGCGGCGATCTCCGCCAGGTTCGGCAGTTCCAGCGCCTCGGGCTGGACGAGGACATGGCGGACCCAGGTGGTGCGGTTCGCCGACACCGGGATCAGCGTCGTCCAGTGGATGCGGTCGGCATGGGTGCCGATCAGGTTGAAGGGATAGATCAGGTAGAGGCCGCTATCGCGCCGCACCTCGTCGGGAAGATCGGGGAACGGCGGCAGGCCGGACTGCATGTTGGTCTCGGTCGGCAGGTCCGGGCGCAGCGGCTGATGGCTCGCGGTCCAGGCCTCGTGGCTATCCTCGCCATAGGAAAGGCCGCCGGGGTGCTTGTCCTGCAGCGTCTTCGCGTGGGCGCCGATGTGGTGATAGCTCTCCATGAAGGTCTCGACCGCGATCTTCCAGTTGAATTCGCAGGTGAATTCCATGGAATACGCGACGATCAGGTCCTTCAGCCGGAAACCCTTCATGCGCTCGGCGAAGGAGGCCAGACGCGGTGCCAGCGACGGCGTCTCGTCGGAGAAGCAGATATAGATCGTGCCCTCCACCACCTCGCTGCGGATGTGCGGGAGGGTGCAGCGCTTCGGATCGAAGCCCTCTGCCTTCTCCATGTGCGGGGCGACCACCAGCTTGCCGTCGAGGCCGTAGCCCCAGCGATGGAACGGGCAGGAAAACAGCTTGGTGTTGCCCTTGCCCTGGGCCACCGGCGCCCAGCGATGCAGGCAGACGCGGGACATCACCCGCACTTCGCCGTCCTTGCCGCGCACGGCGACCAGGAGTTCGCCCATGATGTCGAAGGTGAAGTAGTCGCCGACATTCGGGATCTGGCCGGTGTGACCGATCGGAAGCCAGTCGCGCCGGAAGATCTTCTCCTTCTCCAGTTCGAAGAACGCGGGAGAGGTATAGGCCTCGGGCGGCAGGGTTTCGGAATTGTACAGGTCACGGCCGCTGCCCGCGGCGACGGCAGCAAGCAGATCGTCGAGGTCGCCGGGCGGGGTGTTGTGTCCGAGAGCGATGGGTTCCATCTGTCTTTGCCTCTGTCGGTTTTCCGTCTCGGACAGGCCGCGAGACGGCTGGATAAGGATTTGGAATTCAGACGGCCGCCGCGCGGGCAGCAGCGGGCAGCCCGTCCATCGGCTTTCCAATGAGATCGAGCGGTCCGAGGGCGCGTTCGACCAGCGGCAGCACCTCGGCACCGAAGCGCTCGAGGGAGCGGCGCGCGCGTGCGATCGGCATGTCGCCGAACTGGAAGAAGGCGTTGTAGTGCACAGGGCCGATGCGGCGGATCTCGTCGACCAGCCGCTCGGCGACCTGGTGCGGATCGCCGATCAGGAGGTTATCGCGGATCGTCTCCAGCGACGGTTCGCCGGGAATGGGCAGCGCCTCGGCGAAGGCGCCGTCGAGCACGACGTGCGGGCTGCGGAAGGCGGCGACGAGGCGGCCGACATAGCGGGCGCGCTCGGCCGCCTCCAGGGCTTCCTGCGGGCTGTCGGTGACGTGGATATATTGCTGCACGGCGACCGGCATGTCGGCGCCGAGCCCGGCCTCGCTCCAGCGTGCCCGCGCACCGGCGACCATGTCGAGCAGGGCGGCCGTACCGCGGAAGCCGGCGGTCAGGAACGGCGTCGCGTTGTGGCGGGCGAGACGGGAGAGGATGCGCGGGTCCATCGACGTGACGTAGAGGTCGGGCATCGCGGCCTTGCGGGTGCGCAGCAGGACGACCGATTCCGGCACCGTGACATAACGGCCGGAGAACTGGGCGCGGCCCTCCGTGAGGATCTGCTCCAGCACGCTCCAGTATTCGAAGAAGATCTCGTTCTTCTCCGCGACGTTCATGCCGAAGCGTTCGAACTCGTAGGCCTGGTAGCCCGTGCCGACGCCGAGCACGAAGCGGCCGTCGCTCATCTGGTCGACGAGCGCGATCTCCTGGGCGACGCGCATCGGGTGGTAGAGCGGCAGCACCACGACGGCCGCGCCGAGCTTGATGCGGCGGGTGGTGCCGGCCATGTGGGCGGCGAACATCAGCGGCGAGACGCTGATCGAATAGTTGGTGAAATGGTGCTCCGCGAACCACGCGGTCTCGAAACCGATGTCCTCCGCGAGGCCGACGAGCGAGCGCATGTCGGACAGAAGGCCGGGCAGGCCGCCGGGATTGTCCCGGTAGGTCATCAGGTTGAACAGGCCGAATTTCATCTCGAAACGCTCCTCGGCCGGGCAAAGGCCCGCCGGTCCCGCGCCCTCGGGCGCCGGTGCAGGGAAGTGAGGGGGCGAAGAGGCCGCGGGATCGTCGCGGCCCGGGTTCAAGGCGCGCCGGTCATCTCAGCGTCTTCCAGAACAGGAAGCCGGCGCTCGGGGCCGTGTCCCGGTTGCTGCGCTGGAAGTGCCGCTCGATGCGCATCTGGATCAGCGACAGCACGCTGGTGGCGATGAGGTACCAGAAGCAGGCCACCAGCAGCAGCGGAATGGTCTCGTAGGTGCGCGAGTAGATCGACTGCGCCGAATAGAGGAGATCGTAGAGCGCGATGACGCTGACGAGCGAGGTCGTCTTCAGCATGCCGATGGTTTCGTTGCCGGTCGGCGGCACGATGAACTGCATCGCCTGCGGAAGGATGATGCGGCGCATGGAAAGCCGCGAGCGCATCCCGAGCGCGCGGGCCGCATCGTGCTGCTCGGCGTGGACGGACTGGATGCCCGCGCGCACGATCTCCGCCATGTAGGCGCCCTCGTTGAGGCCGAGGCCGAGGATCGCGGCGGTGACCGGCGTGATCAGGTCATTGACCGAGCCCTCGAAAAACACCGGGCCGAACGGAATACCGATGACATAGGTCGGGAACAGCGCGGCTAGGTTGTACCAGAAGATCAGCTGCACCAGGACCGGCGTGCCGCGGAAGAACCAGACATAGAGCCGGCTGGCGCGCGACAGCGTCGCGGATTGTGAAAGGCGCATGATCGCGAGCGCCGTGCCGAGCACGAAGCCCACCGCCATCGTCACCGCCGTCAGCCAGAGCGTCAGGAACAGGCCCTGCAGGATCTGGGCGGTGAAAAGATAGTGTGCGAACACATCCCACTGGAAGCGCGGATTGAACGCCACCAGATGCACGCACGCCGCCACGGCGAGCACGATGAGGACCGGCGTCACCCACCGCCACGGGCTGCGCACCGGCACGACGACGAGTTCGCTGTGCTGCGGCATGGCGTTTCTGGTCCGCGCGGCTGGCAGATCGGCATCGGTTGCGATTGCTGACATGTGTTCGCTCTCTCGCATCGTCGTGTGGGACGGCCACGGGTCGGGCATCGTCGCGGCGATCTCTGCGGCCGGAGCCGTCGCGCGCGGGGTTGCCTTCCGGGGATGGCAGGCCGGCCGCGATGGCCGGCCCACCGTGTCGCCCGAGCCTGTCAGGGCTTGGGGGTCTCGATCGGACGAGTGGACGCAAGATTGATGCCGGGCTCGTCGAGCTTCAGCAGATGCAAATTCCACTTGTCGACGATCTTGTCGTACACGCCTTCCGCGTAGACGGCCTTCAGCGCGGCGAACAGCGCATCGGCGAGCTGGGTGTTCGACTTCTCGACGATGGCGCCGAGATAGATCTTCGGCAGCAGCGGGCTCTCGATCACCTTGATCGGCTGCGTCGCCTTCTTCTGGATGTCGTCCACGGCCGCCGCATCGCTGAGGGCGAAGTCGATGCGCCCGGCATAGAGCGCGAGCAGGACCTGCGACGCCGACGGGAACTCGGACACCTCGATCGGCGGCTTGCCGTTGGCGACGCAGTGCTTGGAGAAGATGTCGCGCACCATGTCGCCGAAATCGATGCCGACCTGCACCGCGGTCTTCAGCCCGCACAGGGTCAGCGGATCCTCGGTGATGGTCTTGTTGGCCTCCGGCGCGTAGATCGCGGCCGCGCCATACCAGAAATCGATGAAGGTGACGGTCTTCTCACGCTCCAGCCGATCGGAGAGACAGGCGAAGGACGCGTTGTAGCGGCCGCTCTGCACGCCCGGGATGATGCCGGAGAAGTCGATCGACGACGGCTTCACCTTGATGCCGAGCTTCTGGGCCATCGCGTTCCAGACATCCGGCTCGAAGCCGATGATGGTCTTGCCGTCCTCGGCGAAATATTCGCAGGGCGGATAATGCGCGTCCGTGGCGACCGTCAGCTCGCCGCTCTTCTTGATCGCCTCCGGCAGCATCTCATGGAGCGCCGGGTCCATTTTAAGCGTGGGGATATCGGTCTCCGCACGGGCGGAGCCGGCCGCCAGCGGCGCGAGGCCGGCCAGCAGGAAGAGCATCTGACACAGTCGTTTCAGGCGCATCGGGGGTGAACTCCCGTTTCTGGATGAATGGTCGCGCCACAGCGCTCTGGCGGCGCCGATGGAGCACGATAACCTCGGTGCGAAGGTGCGCCGTCAGTTTTGCAAGCCACATGCCAAACCGATTTTTCAAGCGAACGTTCAATTAATTCGACGCGCATGTGCTGTGCGACTGAGGTCCCCGCGATTCTGCCGCTGAAATGCGCATTGGAATGGTTACATTTTCCGCGCGCCCGCACCGAAGACCGCCGCTGGGTTGCTCATTGCCGTGAGCACAGCCAAAGCTGTGCGCGACGCGGCCTCTTTCCGGGTGTGGCGGGGCGTGGCCCAGATCTAGAAAAATAGGACTATAAATCAAGATGATATTCGACCTATTCGACCAAGTTGTCGCAGGCGTTCCGGAGGGATATGCCGCTTCGTTGATCGTGGACAAAAAGTGCGCAGTTTGAAGGCATTCAAAGGCGGCAATGGCCCGGACGTCCTGAGCTTCATGCGTCCGGCTTGACGCGCTTTGGCGGCGGGACCTATCCTCATCATTAGATCGAACATTCAATTACATTTCGGATCCGCGCCTGCCCCAGGGAAAGGCTGACCATGTCCGTATTCAGTGACACCACATCGCTGATCGAAGGCCCCGCGGCCCGGCTTCCGACGGCCGCGGAAATCGCGGATTTCCGCCGGGACGGCGCGGTCTGCCTGAAAGGCGCCCTCTCCCCGGACTGGATCGCGACGATCGAGGCCGCGATCGCCGCGGTGCTCGACAGTCCAGGCGACAGCGCGAAATTCGCCGACGCACGCCGCGGGTTCTTTCAGGACGCCAACAACTGGCGCCGCATCCCGGCGCTGTCCGAGTTCGTGTGGCGCTCGCCGGCCGCCGGGATCGCCGCGGCCCTGCTCGGCTCCCGCAAGATCAACTTCCTTCAGGACCACATCCTCGTGAAGGAGCCGAACACCGACAAGGCCACCCTCTGGCACCAGGACCAGCCCTACAGCCCCATCGACGGCCGGGATTTCCTGACGATGTGGATCGCGGTCGACCCGGTTCCGCTCGAGCGTAGCCTGCGCTTCGTCCGCGGCTCCCACGCGGCCGGCCGCTGGTACCGGCCCCGCCACTTCGCGACCGGAGCCCTGCGCGAGGGCGACGATCCCGCGTGGGATCTGCTGCCGGATATCGATGCCGATCCGGCGGCCTTCCCGATCCTGTCATGGGCGGTGGAGCCGGGCGACATCGTCGCCTTCCATGGCCTGACGCTTCACGGCGCCGAGGGCAACAGCTCGTCGAGCGCCAGGCGGCGGGTGCTCTCGGCGCGCTGGACCGGAGACGATGCGCGCTTCATGCGCCGTGGTGGGCCGATGTCCCCACCGCCGCTCGAAGACGCGCCGCCGGACGGCGCGCCGGTCGATTGCCCGTCCTTCCCCGTGGTGCTGGCGTCCTAGAGACACTTCCGGAGAAGACGCTCGGAAAGACGCCCGAGCCGCCGTCATGCACCCATGCCTCCGGCCGGTGAACCAGCGGCGAGGGGCGCATCGCCATTCGCAGAGACGCACCGGCCGCGACGCGGCCGCCGGTTCCGTCGCCGCTCCCCTAGACCGCGCAAAGGCGCGCCATGCTCCGTTCCTCCCCTTCCGGCGAAGCCGGTGACCACACGCCCGCGCCCGTCGAGAGCTGTGACGTCGTGGTCATCGGTTCCGGTTCGGCGGCGCTGACCGCCGCGCTCGCGACCGCCGTCGCCGGGCTGAAGACGGTCATCCTGGAAAAGACCGACCGGATCGGTGGCACCAGCGCGATGTCCGGAGCGGGAACGTGGGTTCCCGCCAATCATCATGCGCGCGCGGCCGGCATCGATGACAGTCCGGCGGAGGCGCTCGCCTATATCCGCGCTGCCGCCCCGGCCGGCTGGCAGGAAACCGAGGACGCATTGTGGCAGAGCGCGGTCGCGGCCGCCCCGACGATGCTCGCGTTCGTCGAGGCGCGGTCGCCGCTGCGGTTCGCGCTCGCCGGCGACCCCGATCCCCGCCTCGATCTGCCGGGCGCCAAGGCCCGCGGCCGTATGGTATCGCCGCTGCCCCTGCGCCGCGCCCTGCTCGGCCCGCTCGCCGGCAAGCTGCGACCCTCGACCCTGCCGCAGATCTACACCTATCAGGAGGTCCACGCCCTCGACGTCTATCACCACCCGCTCCGGGCGGGCCTGAAGATGGCGCCGGTGCTGGCGTGGCGCTGGCTGACCGGACAGCGCGCCAAGGGCGCGGCTCTGATCGTCGGTCTCCTGCGCGGCGCGCTTGATGCCGGTGCCCGCATCGAACTCTCGGCCCGCGCCCGGGAACTCGTGACCGAGCCCGCGACCGGCGCCGTCACCGGCGTGGTCTACGAGCAGAATGGCCGCCTCCATTGTCTCCATGCCGGTAAGGGGGTCGTGATCGCAAGCGGCGGCTTCGAATGGGACCCGACGCTGCGCGATCGGCATTTTCCCGGCCCCTGGGACTATATCGCCAGCCCGCGCGGCAACGAGGGCGACGGCCACCGCATGGCTGCCGCCGTGGGGGCCGCGCTGGCCCACATGGACCAGGGCAACGTCAACCCGGCGATGCCGACGCGCTATGAACGCCGGCTGCACGGCCTCGGCCTGTTCTTCCACCGCGAGGCCAACGCCATCCTCGTGGACAAGAACGGCCATCGCTTCGCCGACGAATTCGCGTTCAATATCGGGGAGATCGTCGACCGGCGCGATCCGGTGACCGGATTGCCGCTGCACCTGCCGGCGTGGCTGATCACCGATTCCGACTTCCTGCGCAAGGCGCCCATCGTGCGCCTCTACGCGCGGCACGATCCCCGCTGGCTGGTGCGTGCGCCCACGGTCGAGGCACTGGCGGACCTGATCCGCCTGCCCGCGGCGACACTCGCGGCGACGGTCGCGCGGTTCAACGGGTTCTGCGCCAACGGTCACGACGCCGATTTCGGTCGCGGCGCACGGTCCGCCGAGGATCCGAAGCGCGCCACCGGTGAGCCGGCGCTGGCGCCGATCCGCCGGGCGCCGTTCTACGCCATGCCGTTCAATCGCTCCTTCCTCGCGACCAAGGGCGGCCCGCGCACCGACGAAGCCGGGCGCGTCCGGCGGCCCGACGGAATCGTGATCGAGGGGCTCTACTGCGCGGGCGTGGCCATGGCGAACCCCATCGGCACCCGCGCCGTCGGCGCCGGCACCACCATCGGCCCGAACATGACGTGGGGTTTCATCTGCGCGCGGGACATCGCCGCCCGCGCCGGTGTCGCCCTGCCCGGCAGCGAAGCCGAAAGCGCGCCTGTTGCTCCAGAACCCGACCGAGCCCAGAAGGAACCCATGCGATGACAACCCCCGAAAGCGCGTCTTCCATCGGCACGAGGCTCTCCGGCCGCGTGGCCGTCGTGACCGGTGCCGCGCGCGGCATCGGCCGGGCTATCGCCGTGGAGATCGCACGGGAGGGCGGCGCCGTCGCCGTCGTCGCGGGCACGGACGCGGCCGGCGCGGCGGAAACGGCCGCGCTCGCGGCAGCCCACGGCGCTCCTGTGCACACCTACCTTGCCGACGTCACCGACCGGGCCGGCACCGAAGCGCTGATGGCGCGGGTGATCGCCGATTTCGGCGGCCTCGACATCCTCGTCAACAATGCCGGCCTCGGCCGGCAGGCGCCCCTGCTCGAACTCGCGGAAGAGGATTGGGAGGCCGTGTTCCGCGTCAACACGAAGGGCGCGTTCCTCGCCGGTGTGGCTGCGGCGCGCCACATGAAGGCCGCCGGCCGGGGCTCCATCGTCAACATCGCGGGCGCCTCTGCCCACCGCTCCTATCCCGGCGCGGGTGCCTACGGCCCGGCCAAGGCGGCGGTCGTCAGCCTGACCCGGCAGATGGCGCTCGAATGGGCGGACTACGGCATCCGCGTGAACGGGGTCAGCCCGGGACCGATCCGCGAGCCCGGCACCGGCTGGGAGGCGCGCGAGCCGGCGCTCGCGACCGAAGTTGCGCGCCTGCCGCTGAAGCGCGCGGGCTCGCCCACGGAGGTCGCCCGCGCCGTGACCTATCTTGCCAGCAACGATGCGGCCTACATGACCGGCCAGATGCTGATCGTCGACGGCGGCGGCGTCGAGACCTGGTACCTGTCACTGTAAGGGACGGCGAGGCCGCGCCGTCATCCGGCGGCTGCCTCGCCTGGACGCTGCAATATCCTGGGACGCTGCAGCCACCTCGGGCACGACGAGCCGCTGCGCTCCGGCGAACCGCAGCCCTCTCAGGCAGGTTGCGGGCGCATGGCGTGGGCCTTCAGGTCGAAGCCCTCGTCCGCCGCCTCCGCCGGGGAAAGCGCGATCCCGCCGCCCACCAGCCGGCGCGCCACCATGTGGTCGGCGGGGCGCCCGACACTCTCCACGGCCACGAGCCTGCCCGCCCGGTAGCGGAACGCGGAGAAGGCACCGTCTTCCGGCGCGCCGCGCAGCACCGTCTCGTCCGCGCCGTGGGCGAGGCCCGCGATCTGCAGCTTGAGATCGCCCTGATGGCTCCAGAACCAAGGCACCGCGCCATATGGCTCCGTCGGCTTGCCGGCAAGCCGGGCGGCGACGAGACGGGCCTGATCGGCCGCGTTCTGCACGGATTCGATGCGCACCGGAGCGGTCGCATGAAGGCTCGGATGACGCGCACAGTCCCCGATGGCGAAGATACGCGGATCGGCGGTCGCAAGCCCGGCATCGACCAGGACGCCGTCGTCGACCGCAAGACCGGCAGCGGCCGCCAGATCGTCGTTCGGCAGCACGCCGATGCCGACGATGACGAGATCGGCGGCGAGCACATCCCCGCCCGCCAGTTCGACGGCCCGCACACGCCCCTCGTCGCCGAGGCAGCGTGCCACGCCGGCATGGAAGCGGAACGCAACGCCGAGCGCGGCGAGCACCCCCTCGTGATGGCGCGACACCGCCTCGCAAACGGCGCGCCCCATCACCCTTCCCGTGGTCTCGACGACCGTCACCGGCCGTCCGCTCAAGGCCACCGTGGCGGCGATTTCGAGGCCGATGAAGCCGCCGCCGATCACGACGACGCTCTGCGCTTCTTCGAGCCCGGCCCGGATGGCTGCGGCGTCATCGACGGTGCGCAGGCCGAGAATGCCGTCAAGATCGCTTCCGGACAGCGACAGCATCCTGTTGCGGGTGCCGGTGGCGAGCACCAGATGGCCGAAGCCGACGCGGCTTCCATCGGCCAGGACCACGGCGCCGTCCCGCCGGTCGATTGCCGTCACACGGGTCCCCGCGACGCGCTCGATGGACTTGTCGGAAAACTGCTTCTCCGACCAGAACCGCAGGTCCTCCGGCAGCATCGGCCCCTTCAGATAATCCTTGGAAAGCGGCGGACGCTGGTAGGGCAGATGCGGCTCGTCACCGATGAGCACGATGCGGCCGTCCCGCCCCTGCTGGCGCAACGCGGATGCGAGCTGAAATCCCGCATGACCGCTTCCGACGATGACGATGTCGTCCATAGAACTCTCCATGCGGCTTTATCGGTGCCGGCGCGCCCGACAGCCCGGTCCAGCCAGCGTCCGGATATACCGGTGAAAGCGAGGGCATGCGCGACCGCGCTTTCAGGCGTCCAGGCCGGGACCGAGGGGGATCGGGGACCGCGGGCGGGCTTGAGGCGCGGGGCGGTTTCGGGGATGGGCAGCGGATCCGGGAGGCTCCAGATTTCCCGCTTGGACCGCATTTGTCAATCGATCGTTCAATTAATTACAGAACCTCTCAGGTCGCGCCTTCTACGGCATTCGCCTGCGGCACGCCGCAGCGCCTCCCACCAGGCGAGGCTGCGGACTATGACGGCCTATCATGCTGGTATAGAACACGATCCGGGTCCGTTCTCCATCTGGAACGCCCGGCGAGACGGCGATGAAACGCTCGCGCTCCCGCGGGATCGCGCTTGACGCGCCGTCATTTAATTGATTGATCAAATCATGATCCGAATCGAGGGATGGTCTGCCGTCCGACCCGTTGAAGGCGCCGCCGCGGCCCGCCCCTCATCGCTCCTCGGGCGGAGGAAAGGCATCGAATTCATGGCGACGGGCGCGGCGATGTCTGCGATGCTGGCGCGTGTCGTGGGGTGAATGCGGTGCCGATATCGGGGGATAAAGCGGGCCAGGAAAGGTGCGGCGCCGTCCGGTGTCGGCTCGCGGCCGCGCGGGCGGCCCCAGCGGGCCGACAAGCCGGTCAGCAGACATTCAAGACCCGCCGCGGCGGCAGCAGGAACACGAGCCGATGACGACGACTTCCGCGCGCGCGCGGCCCCGCAAAACTCCTGCCAAGCTGGATATGCCGCCCGCCGAACCAGCGGCGGTCGACGCGCCGCCATCCTTGGGCAAGGCATCGCCCATCTCAAGGGCCGCTGCCAAAGCTCCGGCAGTCAAGACTCCGGCCGTCAAAGCTCCGCGCAAGCCGCGCAAGACCGTCGAACTGCATCCCAATGCCGAGCGCACCGGCGTGGCCGAGGCGCTGCGGAAGATCGCGCTCGACCTGTTCGCCAGCCAGAACTACTCGACCGTCACCATCAAGGACATTTCCGGCGCCACCGGCGTCAATCCCTCGCTGATCTACTATTATTTCGGCAGCAAGGAGCAGCTCTTCCTCGATGTCGTGAACTCGGCCGTCGAGGAGGCGTTCGCGAAATTCGAGTCGGTCACGGGTCGCGCGGATTCGCCTGAAAACATCATCTCCGCCTGGATCGAGATCCATATCGCCCAGTTCGTGATGCTTCAGAAGCTTGCGAAGATCAGCCTCGACTACGCCTGCACGTCGAGCCGCACGCTGCAGGTCGACAAGGCCATCCGCAAATTCTACGATAAGGAATCGGTCGTGCTCAGCCGCGCGATCCGCGCCGGCGTCGCAAAGGGCATCTTCCGTCCGGTCGACCCGACGGAGGCGGCAACCTTCATCTCGACTTTCCTCGACGGTGTCCTGTTCCGCAACGTCATGTTCCCGACGTTCGATTATTCCGCCGCCATCTCCCACATGCGCACGCTGGTGCTCGACCACCTCCGCACCGACGCTCCCCGCCAGACGCAGGCGTGAGGCGGCCGGAACGCCGTCGCGGAAGGCCGCTATCCTGGGACGATGATGTCGGCCCCACCGATCCCCGCGAAGCCCGGAACCGAACGGCGGATCGTGCGCAAATCCAGGCACCGTGCGACATGGTCGCTCTCCGAGGCCGCAGGATCGCCGTCTGTCTTGAAGCGGAGACGACCCGGCGCGTATACCCTGCCGCGGCAGTCACGATGCTGGTGACCGCAGCCATCATTGCCCGGGCCCGGGGCGCCCGGTCATAGTTCGCAGAACGAAGCCAGCCGGAGCCGCCCGCCATGGTCGACGATACCGCCTTTCTGTCGGTCCGGTCGCTGGCAGAGGGCTATCGTGCCGGGCGCTTCACACCCGCCGATGTCTGCCGCCGCGCGTTGGAGCGGCTGCGGGCGTGGGAACCGAAGCTGAACGCCTTCATCGACCCGATGACGGATCTCGTCATCGAACAGGCCGAACGCGCGACGGCCGAACTCGCCGCGGGGCGGGATCTCGGCCCCCTGCACGGCGTTCCCGTCGCCATCAAGGATATCATCGACGTCGCCGGCGTCCCGACCACCTGTGCAACCAGAGCCCTTGCGCCGCGCATCGCCGAGAGGGATGCCGCCTGCGTGCAGCGCCTGCGCGAAGCGGGCGCGATCCCGTTCGGCAAGACCAATCTTCTGGAATTCGCATACGGCATCGTCCACCCCGATTTCGGCCAGACGAACAATCCGGCCGATCCGTCCCGCACCGCCGGCGGATCCAGCGGCGGCTCGGCCGCCGCCGTGGCGGCCGGGATCGTGCCGCTGGCACTCGGCACCGACACCGGTGGCTCGGTCAGGGCGCCGGCGGCCTATTGCGGCGTCGTCGGTCTGAAGCCGACCTTCGGGTTGCTGCCGCTCGACGGCGTCTATCCGCTATCACCGAGCCTCGACCATCTCGGCATTCTCGGCCGCAGCGGCGAGGATGTGGAGCTGGCGCTGCGCGCGCTGGCGGCATCGGCGCCGGCATCGCCGCCGATCGTCCGTCCCGAGGGACTTCGCCTCGGCGTCGCGCTGAACCAGTGGGACAACCCGGCCCTCACCCGGGAGGTGCGTTTGCGCATCGCGGCGGCCCTCTGCCGCTTCGAGACGGCCGGCGTGACGATCGTGCGGATCGATCTTCCCGCGCCGGGCGCGATGGCCGCGGCGCTGCT
Organism: Pseudoxanthobacter soli DSM 19599; assembly: GCF_900148505.1. NCBI lineage: Bacteria > Pseudomonadati > Pseudomonadota > Alphaproteobacteria > Hyphomicrobiales > Segnochrobactraceae > Pseudoxanthobacter > Pseudoxanthobacter soli. Next base: position 129,216 of record NZ_FRXO01000008.1, read on the forward strand.
CGACATCCTGCTGCCGGAGGCGGCGCAGATCCATGCCCGAACCTTCCAGGATGCGGCCGCGGGCTACGCCGCCGGCACCGCCGAGCAGATCCGCGCGGGGATGAGCCTGCCGGCGCTGCGCTATGTGGACGCAAAGTCCCGGCAGCGCATCTGGACGGCGGAGCTCGATGCCGTGTTCGACACGGTCGACGCGATCGTCGGGCCGACGGTTCCCTTCGTCGCTCCCGACACCGACCCTGCTCTGAGCGCGGAGGGTGACGACGAGATCCTGATGCTGACGCACGCCAATCTGACCGGCGCGCCGAGCATTTCCATTCCGTGCACGCGGAACGGCGGGTTGCCCATCGGGCTTCAGTTCACCGGCAGGCGCGGCGAGGATTTCCCCCTGCTGGCGCTCGTCCGGCAGCTCGAGCGGCTTTAGAGCATATCCGTTCAGATCGAACCGATCTGAACGGCAAGAATATGCTCAAGCCTTTGAATCTGGAGCGATTTCTAGTCGATCTGATGATTCCATGAGATCGGAAAGCGCTTTAAAGAGATTTCCTCTCGACCGGCCGCGCTTCACGCCGCGGCGGTGCTCATGAGGCGCGCGGCATCGGCGATATCGGCGGCGAGTTCCTCGACGCGCTCCGGATCCGCGTCCCAGGCGAACATGAAGCGCGCGCCGCCGCCGATGAAGGTATAGAAGCGCCAGCCCCGGCGGCGCAGATCGTCCAGCAGCGGCTCGGGCGCATGGATGAAAACCGCGTTCGCCTGAACGGGAAACAGCAGCTCCACCCCGGATATGCCAGCGATGGCACCGGCGAGGCGCGTGGCGCAGGCATTGCCGTGCCGGGCATTGCTGAGCCATGCCCCGCTTTCGAGAAGCCCGATCCACGGTGCGGACAGAAAGCGCATCTTCGAGGCGAGCTGACCGGCCTGCTTGCAGCGATAGTCGAAATCGGCGGCGAGCGCACGGTCGAAGAAGATCACCGCCTCGCCGACCGCCATCCCGTTCTTGGTCCCTCCGAAGCACAGCACGTCGACGCCCGCCTTCCAAGTCATCTCGGCCGGCGAGCAGCCAAGAGTCGCGCAGGCATGAGCGAACCGGGCGCCGTCCATGTGCAATTTCAGCCCGAGCTCCCGGCAGACGGCCGCGATCGCTTCGATCTCGTCGAGGCTGTAGACCTGTCCCGTTTCGGTCGGCTGGGTGATCGTCACCACGCGAGGTTTGGGGAAGTGGATATCGGCCCGGCCGGTCGCGAGCGTGCGGATCATGTCGGGCGTCAGCTTGGAGGAACCGGGCGGGGCCACCAGCAGCTTGGAGCCGTTGGAGAAGAACTCCGGCGCGCCGCATTCGTCGGTCTCGACATGGGCGGCGGACGCGCAGATGACGCTGTGGAACGACTGGCAGAGCGCCGCCAGCGCCAGCGAATTGGCCGCCGTGCCGTTGAAGACGAAGAACACCTCGCAGTCGGATTCGAACAGCGTGCGGAACGCATCCGCGGCGAGCGCCGTCCACTCGTCGTCCCCGTATGAGACGCAGGAGCCGTCGTTCGCCCGCGTCATGGCGGCGAGGGCCTCCGGGCAGATCCCGGCATAGTTGTCGCTGCCGAATTGCTGGGCTGACGTGGCCATGGCGCAGGTCCGTTCCGGTTGTTGCAGTCGTGAGGTCGCGCGGGTCAGCCCGCGAGATCGCCGACGACGCGCACGCGCACGCGCAGCGGATCGCCGGGGATGTAGGACATCGGCGTGTCTTCCATGTCGAGCACCGCAAGCGAAGACGCCCCGGCGCCCGCGGCGATCGCCTGTTCCCGCGCAGAGGCGAGCGTCTCGGCGATCGCGGTTTCGCGCGGCACGCCGTAGAAGATGCGCTCGCTCTCGCCGCTGACCTGCGACATCGCCGCGCCGACCGCGTTGGCGACCCCGGCGTTCTCGACCTTGATGACGTGCGAGACGCCGGGAAGGCTGTCCGGCACCAGGAAGGCGCCGCCGCCGACCGCGATGACGGGGAGGTCGCCGGCGCTGGTCTTCATGCGGTCGACGAGATCGCCGAGCCGGGTCCCCATCCACGTCCGCACGGCCTCGACGAGGCCCGGCGATACGTCATCGACCTGCGTCGCATCCCCGAGATCGAGAAGCCCCAGCCGCACCCCGATGTCCGTCAGCGTCAGGGTGTCGCCGCCGGCGACGCGCGCCTTCTCAAGCAGGCGGAAGCCGACGCTGTCCGGGCCGATCAGCAGGGGATCCTCGCGGACGACGGTGCCGCCGCCGAGCGCCACCGCGACCACGTCGGGCATACGGAAGAAGGTGCGCACGCCGCCGATATCGACCTGGGTGTTGGCCTGGCGCGGGAAGCCGGCGCGCAGCATGCCGGCGTCGGTGGTCGTGCCGCCGACATCGAGCACGACCGCATCGGCGATGCCAGAGAGCAGATGCGCGCCGCGCATGCTGTTGGTCGGCCCGGAGGCGAAGCACAGCACCGGGAAGCGTTCCGCCTCCTCGGCGCGCACCACCGTGCCGTCGTTCTGGGTGAGATAGAGTGGCCCGGCCAGCCCCGACCGGCCGATGGCCTGCCGGAAGGCCTCGACGGTCCGGCGCGCGAGCCCGTGGAGCGCGCTGTTGAGGATGGTGGCGTTCTCCCGCTCGATCAGGCCGATGCGGCCGAGATCGCTGGAAAGCGTCACCGTCACATCCGGCGCGATTTCAGCGAGAACGGCCGCGGCCTCCCGCTCGCAATCGGCGATCAGCGGCGAGAACACGGCGGTGATCGCCGCGGCGGTCACGCCGCTGTCGCGGATCGCCTCCGCCGCCCGGCACATTCCGTCGCGGTCGAAGGCGACGATCGGCCGGCCGTCGAACTCGTGGCCGCCGGCGAGCAGGAACACCGGCCCCGCCACCGCCGCGCGCAGATCCTCCGGCCAGTCCGCCATCGGCTCGATGGAGGACGCCGCCGGCAGGCCGATGCGGATGACGGCGACCCTGGAGAGGCCGCGCCTCTCCACCACCGCATTGGTGAAATGGGTCGTGCCGACCATCACGGCGCGGACGTCCGGCGCCACGCCGTCCGCGGTCTCCAGCACATGGGCTAGGGCGGCGCCGACACCGGACGTGACGTCCGCCGTCGTCGGCGTCTTGATCGCCTTCAGGATGCGGTCGCCGTCGAGCAGCACCGCGTCCGTGTTGGTTCCGCCGACGTCGATCCCGATCCGCTTCATGACGCGAGTTCCTCGAAACGGCGATAATCGAAATCGTAGCCGAAGGCCCTCGGCCCCACGACGTTCAGCCCCTCGGGGCTGCGCATGATGGGATCCGCCGCGAGCACGACCACGGCGACGCGCTGGCCATAGCGGATCACCTCGGCACCGATCGCTTCGGCATTTTCCTCGTCGAGCACGGTGATGAGATCCGGCACGGAGGCGACCAGCGCCCCGTCCAGCCGGGCGACCGAGAACTCGTTCTGGAAGTCGACCACGAGTTCGCGAGCGTGATGCGCTCCGCTTCCGGCGAACCGGACCGTGCCGCGCACGAAGCCGCCCTCGGTCCGGCGCGAGACATCCTCGACCTTGCCGCTGAAGACGAGGCGGGCATGGGCGCCGCCGACCAGCGCGGCGACCGGATCCGTTCCCGCCGCCCTCGCCTGCTGGATCGTCCGGCCCATGGCGATCGCCCGCGAGACCGAGTGGAGGATGGCGTGGGCCTTCACCTCCGCCCCCGAACGCGGCGCCGTGCAGGTGCCCGCGATGGAGCCGAACTCGACCGCGATGCGGCGTCCAATCCGCTCCACCCGGGTGGCGGATTCGGCGCGCGCGATCAGCACCTCGTTGTCGCGGACGTCGGCGATGGCGAACGGCGCCACATCGAGGCCGCGAATGGCGAAGCTCGCCATCTGCGCTTCCGGAAAGGCGCGGCCCATCGTGTCGGCGTCGACGACCGGCAGCCCGAGCTCCATGCCGACCAGCATGGCGAAGAACGCGTTCTCGCCGCCGATCTCGATCGACATGATGGCGTCGAACGGCCTGCCGGTGTGGGCTTCCATCCGCCGCACGGCGCGGCAGATCGATTGCGGTTCCGGCAGACGCTCCTTCGTCACCAGCGGCGCGCCCATGATACAGACCACGGCGACGCGGGCATCGTCGGCGAGTTCGTTCGGGTCGACGAGGCTGATGCGGCGGCCACGGCGATAGTCCGCCTGCGCGCACATCAGTTCGAGGTGCGGATGGTTGCCCCCGCCGGTCCCGAGCACGCCCGCGCCGATGGCGAGCGCCTCGAGTTCGTCATAGTCGAGTTCACGCATGACACTATCGCCGTTGAAGGGGATCAGGCATCGACCAGCCAGACGGACTGGCTCGGCCAGGAGAACACGGCATTTGCGCCGCGCTCGGGCGTCGGCAGCGCCGCGCCCTGGTGGGCGGAGACCGTTCGCCCGTTCGGCAGGCGGCCGACGATCTGCTGCACCGACCCGGAGAACATGATTTCTTCCACGCGCGCCTCGATGCGGCAGTCGTGCGCCTCCGGCGCCGCAGAGCCGACGGCGACCGTCTCCGGCCGGACCACAAGAGCCACCGCCGCACCGGCGGAGCGTCCGCCGGCCTGGTCCTGGTTCAGCGCGACGGTCAACGGCAGCGCGGCGGCCTCGGCTGCCGGGCCGGCGACAATGCGGGCATCGAACAGGTTGGCGTTGCCGACGAAATCCGCCACGAAGCGCGTGGCCGGGCGCCGATAGAGGTTCTCGGGCGTGTCGAACTGTTCGAGCGCGCCGCCGTTCATCACGGCGATGCGGTCCGAAAGCGTCAGCGCCTCTTCCTGGTCGTGGGTCACCGCGACGAAGGTAAGGCCGAGGTCGCGGTGGATGGTCTTCAACTCGGCCTGCATCTGCTTGCGCAGCTTGAGGTCGAGCGCCCCGAGCGGCTCGTCGAGCAGCAGCACGGCCGGCCGCACGATCAAGGCCCGCCCGAGCGCGACGCGCTGGGCCTGTCCGCCGGAAATCTGGCTGACGCGGCGGTCGCCGAACCCCCTGAGATTGACGAGGTCGAGCATGGCCTCGACCCGCTGCGCGATCTCCGCCTTGGCGACGTTGCGCATGCGCAGGCCGAAGGCGAGGTTCTGCGCCACCGTGCGGTGCGGGAACAGCGCATAGTCCTGGAACACCATCGCCGTGTCGCGCTCATAGGGCGCCGCGCCGATGACCGAAGCACCGTCGATCATGACGTCGCCGGACGAGGGCGTCACGAAGCCGGAGATCATGCGCAGCAAGGTCGACTTGCCGCAGCCAGAGGGGCCGAGGATCGTCACGAAGGATCCGCGCGGGATCTCCATGGTGACGCCACGGACCGCGGCCGACGCGCCGTAGATCTTGCTGACCGCCCGGAGTTCGACAGCGGGTGAGGCGGATGCGCTCATCGCTCAATGCTCGCTTTCGCGTCGGCTCTGGCCGAGGATCCAGATCTGGGCGGAAACGCTGATGGCCAGCGTCGCCACGATCACAAGGGCCGAGAGCGCGTAGATCTTGGGGGAGATGACCTGCCGCAGCGAGGTCCAGATGGCGATGGGCAGGGTCTCGGTGAAGCCGGCCAGGAACCACGCCACGACGAACTCGCCGAAGGCGTCCGTGAAGGCGAGCAGGAGCACCGCGACCAGCGCCGGGGCGATCAGCGGCAGCACGACCTCACGGAAGGCGACGAACTCGTTGGCGCCGAGATTCATCGCCGCCTCGATGTAGCTGCGCCGGAAGCCGAGGAAGCGCGAATAGAGCATCAGCGTCGCGTAGCTCGACGTCATCGTGGTGTGGGCCAGCACGATCGCCGGCTGGCCGACGAGGTCCGGCGCCGCACGGAACAGCACAGTCAGCCCAAGGCCGAGCACGAGCTGCGGCAGCACCACCGGCCCGAGCACCAGGCACAGCACCAGCGACTTCATGCGCACCGGACGCCAGGCGAGCACCATGGCGGCGGGCATCGCCAGCGCGGTCGAGAGAACCGCGGCGAGGAGAGCCAGCCGGATGCTGGTCAGGAGCGAGCCGACCAGGCGTCCGTCCGCGAGGCTCGCGCCGAACCAGTCCGTCGTGAACGCCGTGAGCGGCAGGCCGGGGATCGCCTTGGCGTCGAAGGCGAACAGCACGATCACCGCGATCGGCAGGTAGAGGAACGCGTAGAGCAGCACCGAATAGAGCGGCAGCGCCCAGCCGGCGGCGGAGAGCCTCTTCATGAGCCGGTCTCCCCGCTCGCACGCCGGATCCACTTCATCGACAAGGCGAGCGCCGTGAAGACGAGCACGAGCAGCACCACGGCCATGGCCGAACCGCTCGGCCAGTCGAGCCGGCGCTGGAACTCGTCCTGGATCACCTGGGAGAACATCAGCTGCTTGCCGCCGCCGAGCAGCGCCGGCGTCACGAACTCGCCCACCCCGAACACGAAGCAGAACACGGCCCCGACCACGAGCCCGGGCGCCGACAGCGGCAGGATCACCTCGCGGAAGGTGCGCGCCGGGCTGGCATTGAGGTCCATGGCCGCGTCGATCCAGCTGTCGTGGATGTTGCTGATCGCGGCATAGAGCGGCAGCACGTAAAGCGGCAGATAGGCATAGATCAGGCCGATCGCCGTCGAGACCGGCGAGTAGAGCAGGAAGCTCAGCGGCTCGCTGGTGAGGCCGAGCCCCATCGCCACCTGGTTGATCACGCCGTGTTCGCCGAGCAGGAGCCGCCACGCCGCGACGCGCATGACGATGCTGACCCAGAACGGCGCGATCACCGCAACGAGCAGCAGCCCGCGCCAACGGCCCGCCTTCTTGGCGATGAAATAGGCGACGGGAAAGGCGAGCACCGCGCAGGCGACCGTCACGAATGCCGCCGTCTCGACCGAGAGCAGCAGCGCCCGCCAGATCGCCGGGCGGGCGAAGATCGCCGCGTAGTTGTCGAATGTGAAGTCGGGGACGGGCCGGTAGCTCTTGCTGCGCCAGAAGCTCAGTCCGACGATCAGCACGACGGGCACGACGAAGAACACGATCTGCCAGATGATCAGCGGCAGCAGGCCCGCCGCCGGCAGCACCGACGCCAGCGACCGCCGCCGGGCTCCGGGGCGCGGCGCGCTCATGGCGCGAACGCGTATTCGTCGCGCGCGAAGGCGGGCGTCGGATAGGCGAGCTTCGAGGGCCGGAGCCCCGTCGCCACCATGGCACGGGCGAAGTGCAGCGCCACCTTGCCGGGATCGATCACCGGGATGGAGACGCCGAAATGGCGGTGAAGCGCCTTCTCCACGGCATCAGCCATGTCGAAGCCCGTGCCCGTGCAGCCCATCACGAAGGCCTCCGCCCCGTCGCGTTCCACGGCGTCGATGCTCTCGGCGATGATGTGGTCGAGGCAGCCTTCATCGAGAGCGAGCACGCTCGCCCCCGCCGCCCGCACCGAGGCGAGATTGCGCTCCAGGCCGTAGCGCGCCACGACCCGGCGGATCAACGGGAACAGCGGCTTCTCGGTGATGAACACCGTGAAGCGACTCGAGAGCATCGCCGCCATGTGCAGCGCGGCCTCGCCCTCGCCCACGATCGGGATCGAGACGAGTTCGCGCGCGCCCGAAAGGCCCGGATCGGTGAAGCAGGCGATGGTGCAGGCGTCCACCCCGTCCGCTTCCGCCTCCCGCGCAAGCCGCATCACTTCCGGCGCCGCGAGAGCGGAATCGAACTCCGCCTCGATGGAGGCGGTGCCCCGCTTCAACGGAACGGCGGAGATCTCGACGCCCTCCCCCGCGAAGGAGCGGTATTCGGCCTCGGCTTTGCCGACCAGTTCCTTGCTGTCGAGAACCGGGACGATCACGCGAATATGCATGGCGGCAGCGCCCTCAGCCCATCTTGAAGGTCTGCCAGGCATCCGCCCAGGCGTTCTCGTCGACGGGTGCGAGGCTCATCTGACAGTTCGCCACCCACTCTTCCATCTTGTCGAGGCCGAGCGCCTTGACCTGCTCGGGGGTGAGCATGTCGCGGACCTTGGCGTTGGTGACGGCGAACTTGTCGGCGCCCCACGCCATCTGCTTCATCGCCTTGGCGCTGGTCATGTAGTTGATATAGGCGAGCGCGGAGGCGAGATGCTCGGTGCCGCGCACGATCTGCAGCGTCTCCATCCACATCGCGCCGCCCTGCTTCGGGATCGCGAGATCGACATTGGCGCCGGCGAGGCGCGCGGTCGTGCGCACATTGTCGCTGGAGGCGCCCCACACCATCCACGCCTCGCGGTTGGTGAGATCGGACTTCACGGTGCCCATGTCGGCCTGAAGCGCGCGCATGTTCGGGCGGAAGGCGATCATCTTGTCGAGGATCTTCTGCAGCGTCTCGCCGGTGGCGTCCTCAGGCTTTTCGAGACCGATCCACTTGCCGGTCATCCACAGATAGAGTTCCGGCCAGTCGATGATCTCGACCCGGTTCTTGAGGGACGGATCCCACGCCAGCTCGGCATTGGACGCCGCCTCGGCGGAAATCTTGTCCGGCCAGTAGACGAATCCGTTGACGCCGAACCGGGTCGGGATGCCGTAGACCTTGCCGTCCACCATCGTTTCCGGGCGGTTGCGGAACGCGGGAAGCGTGTCTTCCAGCGAGGGAAGCTTGGCGGTGTCGATCGGCAGGGTCAGGCCGGCGTCGGCGAACTTCGCCGTCCAGACCGCGTCCGGGTTGATCACGTCGAACTTTGTCGTGCCGGCCTGCACCAGGCTGAGCTGTGCGCCGTTGCTCTCGGCTTCCTTGATGTTCAGCTCGACGCCGGTCAGCTCGGTGAAGCCGCGCATCAGCTCGGGATCGTCGTAGCCGGCCCACGCCAGCACATTGAGCGGCCCGGTCAGCTTGGTCTCGCCGGCAAAAGCCGGCCCGGTAAAGTCCACCTGCGCCGCGATGGTCGCGAACATCGCCGCCTGCGCGCCGAAGCGCAGCACGTCGCGACGGCTGGGGGAAACATGAGTGAGCACGCGAGACCCGGACATCGACGATTCCCTCTTGGAACGGCGGACGACTACCACCGTGGTTTATGCCGGATGTATAAGTCTCGTGACGACGGTCCCGCCATAGTGACCGCAGTCACCGGCGATGGTGGGGGCGCAGGAAGGCCAGCGAGGCCTGGGTCTGGCACGGTTTCTGCTTTGTCTGCCGGGCGGCGGCACGCGTGGAAAAGGACAGCGATGGAACGTCAGGACCGGGCATGTGAGCTTCCCGCCGGCTTCGGCAGGGACATGGCGCGCGTGCTCTCCCGCATCGGCCGCGACGACTTCTATGAGACCGTGATCGACGCCGTCGCGCCGCTGATCCCGTGCGATTTCTGGATCATGGCGCGCTACGAGACGGCGGCGAAGCCGCGCATCATCTCGGAATCGGGCATGGCGCCGCGGGCCAAGTCCGCCTACACCGACAGGCTCTGGCATCTCGATCCCCTGTCGCGCACCCCTGTCGCGGCCGATCGCCACCGCGCGATCAGCCTCAGAACGCTTTGCGCGGACGGCCCGCTCGACCGGACCTATGCGCGCTATCTCGATGTCGATCTCGGCATCGTCGACGAACTGGCGCTGCTGCTGCCGCTCAACGACCGCAGTTTCCTCGCCCTGTGTCTCGACCGTCATCGCGAGGCCTTCGGCGAGCAGGAATTGCGGCTCGCCTCGGAAATCCTCGATATCCTTCTGGAGATGCACCGCCAGCACGTCATCCGTTCGGTCGAGCGAGAGGTTGCCCGCAGCACCGGTCTACCCGGCGACCAGCGGACGGAGATCCTCATTCTCACCGCCGACGGCACGCCGCTGTACCAGTCCGACGGCTGGGCCCAGGCCGCCCGTCAGGCGTTCGACCGTGACATGCCGCCGGTCCAACCGGCGTGGATGGATCGGTCCGTCATTCCCGGCAACGGCGGATGGTGCCTGTTCCGTCCGGACTGCGACGGCACCGGGGCCCTCCTGCACGGCGCGCAGATCTTCGCCCTCCGCCGCGAGCCGGGAGATCTCGGCAGCCGGCTCGACAGGCTTGCCCGGCTCTACGGGCTGACCGAGCGGCAGAAGCAGATCGTGCAACTCTCCTTCGAGGGCCATCCGAACGCCTCGATCGCCCGCCAGCTCAACATCTCGGTCGGCGGCGTGAAGAACCACAAGCTGCGCATCTACGACAAGCTCGACATCACCAGCGAGCGCGAGCTGCTACCGGCTTTCCTGATGAGCCTTTAGAGAGCCTCCGGGACTGCCCGCTCAGTGACGAGCGGCGGAAGGGAAGCGGCTCGTCGCACCTCCCGCATCGCAGGCCGTGTCGGCACTCCCGTTCTCCATCGCCTGAGATGCCCGAGGCGCAAAAAGGCCCTCTCCCAGGTCTGCGAGAGCTGACGGCATGATACCTCCGTGAGACAATCTAGACGCCCCGTCGGTTGCCGAACGCGTCAGCTTTCTTTTCCGCGCAATGGCTTATGCGTGTTCAAGCTGATCGCCTGAGATTTGGCTTGTTGGCGGCGAGGAGGGCCATGAGCATGGGTCCGAGGGAGAAGGCGCCGGTTTCGGCCTTTGCGGTGAGACTTCTGAGATATCCGCCGGGCGAGGAGATGGTCTCGGCCCGCTGCAGGATGGCGGCGACGGTGATGGCGGCGCGGACCTCGCCCATGACGCTCTCCGCCTCCTCCCAGGCGCTGGGGCTGATGCCGAGCATGGGCCGGACCTTGGCGGCGGTATCGAGGAAATCGCGCCAGTTTCGGACGCCATCAGGGGCATAGGAGGCGAGGTCCGGACAGGCCTGCATCACCATGCCGAGCGGGAAGGCGCCGTCGGATGCGGCGCGGGCCGGTTTCGCAGCGTCCAACCGTGCCGCGGGCGGTGCTTCGGCCTCCCCTCCCCTATCCGCGTCGGGCAAAGGCTCGGCGTCCAGTCTGCTATCGGCCTCAATCCCGATTTCGGCCGTGGTGCTGGCATCAGGCTCGGTGCCTGGTTTGGCACCTTCTCCCCTCCCCTGCCCTGCGGGTTTTGTGTTGTGCCCAGCCTCGCCCCTGCTTTCTTGAAAGCGAGGTTCAGAATCAAGGGAACGGTTTGGGTTTGAATTCTGTTTGTGCCGCTCGTTCTGAGACTCATTGGCGCTGATATTCTGGAATTTGATGTGATTTTCCAGAATGTTGGACACAGCTTGTCCAAGCGCCGCGAACGCGGCCTCGATCTCGGCAAGCTCTGCGTCCGTGACCTTGCGATGAAGCCGGCCGGCGATCTCGACATAACGCTCGCGCACGCCATCCCAGCTCGTGAACGTCTCGAGCGCGGCCCCCTCCCCTGCCCTGCCGGAGACCGGTGCGGCGGCGAAACGCGCGGGCTCGACGCCTTCGGTCTCGCCGGTGGCGATCATCTTGAGGATATCGCGGCGCAGGAGCGTGACGCGCTCGCGCTGGCGCCTGACGGCCTGTTCGTGGGCGCGGACCTCGGCGGCCCACCCGGCGAACTCCCCTGCCCTCACGACGAGGGGGGCGAGGTCGAAGCCGAAGGCCTCGGCGATGGCGCCGCCGGCGGCCTTGCGGGCGTAGCGCTTGCCGTTGGGGCTGTCGCGGCGGATGACGAGGCCGCAATCGACCAGCTGGGCCAGGTGCCGGCGCAGCGTTGCCGGCGCCATGCCGTTGGCACGCAGGATGAGCTCGCGGTTCGAGGGGAACACCACGAGCGCGTCGCCGGAAAGCTCCGCCTCCGGAAAGAAGCTGAGCAGGGCGTTGAGGACGCTGAGGGCCCTGTCGGACACGCCGATGCGATGGCGGGCGACACGCACGGTGTCGAACACCTTCCACTTGTTGACCGCGAGGTCTGGGGCGCGTTCGCGGGCGGCCATCTGCGCCGCCACATGGGCGAGCGTCAGCGACCGCCGCCCGAACGGCGTCGTCGCAATATGCCTCTCCATCTCTTTCACCTATCGCCAGGCAAAAGAAATCGGCTCGCCAAAACGGCGCAGCGCCCATCGGGCCTTGACTGCGATTCGCGGAAGTGGGATTCTCAGACCTGCCAGAGTATGAGAAGGGCTTCCGAAGCGAACGTTTCGGGGGCCTTTTTCTTTTGCTGCATCACTCCTCTGAACCCGGCGCGCGGCCCATCCGCGCTCCGCTGCCGTCTTCCCGCTCCATCCGCGCATAGCGCTCGAACAGTTCGGGCAATGCCTCGACCAAGAACGCGGCGAAGCCATCCTGGTCGCCGCGATCGAGAATGATGCGCGTTTCCTTGCGCGACCGGTCGACCCGGGCGATCTTCGCGCCCGACGCGGCTGAAACCACGCCGCTTCCCGGCTCGCTCGCCTTCGCCTCACCGGCCCCGGCCGCCTTTGCCGGCGCCGCCGCGGCGGCAAGCAGGGCACCAAACCGCCCGTCGGAATCGAGACCTGCGAAGTCGGCCGCGGCCATCCGGGTGCGGATGCGGCCGAGCGCGCCGGGCTGCTCGACGGCGGCGCCGAAGGCCTGCCACCGCCCGCGGCCGATCCTGGGTGCGCGGCCGATCGCAGCGACGATGTCCGCCGGCACCGCACGGGCAACGGCCACGAGCTTCGATGCCTCTGCGCGGTCGATCGTCAGTGCGGCCTGAACGACGGCGCGGGGATGACCCGCCTGTTCCAGCTTCAGTGCGAACACAGCCCGCTCGACGAAACTGAGGTCCTGCCGAGCCGAATTCTCGACGCCCTGGGCGACCACCAGATCTTCGTCGCTGAGCGGGCGCACCACCGCCCTGACCGGCCGGCCGAGTTCGAGCGCCACCCGCACGCGGCGGTGGCCATAGGCGCACTGGAACCGGCCGGTCCGGGCGGGGTGCGGACGGACCAGAACCGGCACCTCCTGCCCGCGCTCCGCGATCGAAGCCTTGAGTGCCTCGAATCCCGCGTCCTCCACCTCGGCGAAGCGGTCCGCGACCGGCGACGGCTCGATCAGGTCGGCCGCGATCTCGACGACGGCGACGCCCGAAGCCAGCTGTTCGCGCAGTTCCTCGTTCTCGCGCTCGACGCCCGAGAACGAATCCTGCAGCGAGCGCACCGAGCCCGATGTCACGCGCGGTTGCGCTACCATGTTGTCAGCGGACAACGCCTCGGCCTGAGGCGCCGTGAACAGCGAGCGGATGCGGTCGGTACGCTTGTTCATGGGGTCCCGGCTCCGTTCATCGTCCCCAGACCTCCTGGATGAGGCCGGAGATCTCTGCGTTGACGGCATCGACGGATTCGAGCGCGCGATCGTAGGCCGCCCGCCCGACCGAACCCCGGTCGAGCTCATAGAGCGACTGCTTGGTCAGGCCGGCATTGGCGATCGCGGTCGACTTCCACGCCGTCGCCTTCAGCACGTCGCCGCCGAACAGGTTGCGCAACAGCGCGACGATCTGGGCTTCCGGGACGTCGTTCGGATCATGGCGCGTCACCACGAAACGCAGGAAATCGTAGTCGAGCCGCCCGCCGGCCGCCTCGATCACGCTCATCAGGTCGGACGTCATCAGCAGGAACTGGCTCATGGAGGCGACGTCGACCATCTGCGGATGGATCGTCACCAGCATTGCGGTCGCCGCGTTGAGCGCGCCCATGGTCAGGTAGCCGAGCTGCGGCGGGCAGTCGATCACCACCACATCGAACGCGTCCGCGACCTGCTCGATGGCGCCCGCCACCCGGCGGAAAAACAGCTCGTGGCCGCGCATGTTGCGATCGATCATCGCCCGTGGCGTATGATGCTCGAACTCCATCAGCTCGAGATTGCCCGGCACGAGGCTGACGCCGTCGAAATAGGTCGGCCGCACCACGTCGGCCATCGGCACCCGTTCGTCGTCGTAGCGGATCGCGCCATAGAGCGTCGCATTCTCGGGGATGTCGAACTCCGGCTGATAGCCGAACATCGCCGAAAGCGAGGCCTGCGGATCGAGATCGATCGCCAGCACCCGATGGCCGTGAAGCGCCAGATATTGCGACAGATAGAGTGCCGTCGTCGTCTTGGCCGAACCGCCCTTGAAGTTCGCCACCGTCACGATCTGCAGCTTGTCGCCGGGCCGCCGGCCAGGCTTGAACTGCAGGGCCTCCCGCGGGCGGGCTTCGGCGAGATAATCGCGCAGGGCGTTGATCTGGGCGAGCGTGTAGGATCGCCGGCCGCCGGCGCCGATGGTCGGGGAGGGGCCGAGACCGTCGAGCGAGAGCTGACGCAGATAGCCATCCGAGACGCCGACGACGCGCGCAACCTCGCCCGAGGTGAACGATCGCAGCGACTTCGCCGCCGACGGCGGGAACAGCGTCGCCCCGAGCGCGCGCAGCTGCCCCGAGAGCGCGTTGGCATGGCGCATCACCCGGTGGGAGGCATTTTCGTGCGCGGAAGAGGGGGTCGCGGCCGCCTGAGTCATCACCCTGTCTTTCAAGACGGTATCCTAGCGTCAGACGCTTTGTTTCCGTCTGATAGAGAGGCCACGATTCTCCGATTCCGGCAAGGAATTTGATGTAAACGCGAGGTTAACGCGAACACAGCGATTTCGGGAAGCGTTGTCCGCGGACAACGCCTCGCCCGGCGCCAGATGCCACGCCGCTCCGGCGGGATCAGGGACCATGGCGCCCTTCCGCCCGCCCACCGCGCATCGCGCCGCGGCCACGGCCCGCCCGGCGGCGAAGAACCGCCGCCGGGCACCGCCGGAATTCGGTGCCGCCCCTGATCCACGGCAAGCCAATGCCCGTAAACCCGCGTGAGATTGGCTTCCTTCAGGGCAGGCAGATGAACTTCATCATCGCGTACATATCGACCGGCATTGTTTTTCTCGCCATCGACGCCATCTGGCTCAGCCAGATGGCGAACCGGCTCTACCGCCCGATGATCGGCCCCCTGATGGCCGACACCGTGAACGTGGTGCCGGCGATCCTGTTCTATCTGCTTTATGTCGCCGGCATCGTCGTCTTCGCGGTACAGCCGGCACTCGGGTCCGGACGCTGGCCCACCGCACTGATGCTCGGCGGCTTCTTCGGCCTCGTCGCCTACGGCACCTACGATCTCACGAACCATGCGACGCTGCGCGACTGGCCGGCCCTGATCACGGTGGCGGACCTGATCTGGGGCACGGTGCTCACCGCGCTGTCCGCCACGGCCGGCCTGCTGATCACGCGGGCGCTCGTCGGCGGCGCGTCTTGAACGAAGCTGCCGTTCGGATCGGGAGATCCGAACGGCAGAAGTCGCTTCGAACGATCAGGCCGGCGATACACGGCGCCGGCAGCGGCCCCGACGTCAGGGGCGGGGGCGAGGCAGATAGTGGCTGACGCCCCAGTCTTCCCCGTTGCGGTGACCGAACAGTCCCGCAGTGGCGAGATAGAACAGCCGCCAGCGCCGCCGCCACAGCCCCGCGTCGGCGCCGTAGACGTCGCGCAGCACCGCGTCGATGCGCTCGCGGTTCGCATCGAAGTTGGCGAGCCAGTGCTCGGCCGTGCGGGCATAATGTGAGCCGTTCCAGCGCCATTCGGACTCCACCGCGAAGCTGTCCGTCACGAACCGCACCAGCCCCTCCACAACCCTCTACAACCTTCTCGTGCGCAGGCGGGCGGCCGGGGTCTGGGATCGGCTGCTGAACGCGGTTTCCGCCGCCTATGACGGCGACATCGTGATGATCGGCAGCTCCTGCGTTCGCGTTCACCAGTACGGCGCCGCCATCAAAAAGGGGGTGATGATGATCGTCGCACGGGACGTTCCCGGGGTGGGCTAACCACCAGGAACCACGCTCTGGTCGACGCAGAAGGCCGGCCGATCCATCTCCTGCTCACGGCCGGGCAGGCCGGCGATGCGCCGACGGGGCGGGAGTTGCTGGCCCATCTCCAACAAGGCGGCATCCTGCTCGCCAACAAAGCCTATGATACCGACGCCATCCGCACTGAAGCAGCGGAACGCGGCGTTTTCGCCAATGTGCCGCCGCGTGCCATCCGAAAGCGAACCTTCGCCTTCAGCCCACGGCTCTATCGCCAAAGGAACCAAATCGAACGCTTCTTCAAACCGCATCAAGCAGATGCGGGGCCTCGCCACGCGCTATGACCGCCGACCAGAAAACTTCCTTGCAACTCAAGCTCGTTGCCGTCCGCATCTGGATCAATACGTTATGAGTCCGCAGCCTAGGATGCTGTGGCGTAGAAATAGGACCGAGTCCTGCGTCGCTCAGGACCCGCACCGGCTTCCAGTCGATAGCAGCGCGTCAGCGACGGCGTTCCGACCTGTTGCTTGGGCGCTCCCACGGTGGCCGCTTCCACCGTGCCGAAGTCTCCGAAAACATGCTGGACCAGGAGCGATACGACGGACACCGACTTCTGGCCGAGGGGCGGCAACACATCATCACCGCCCAATGCACGCGTTCACTGGAACCCGAGAAAACTGGCACGAACGGCGGGAAGCGGCCGATGGATGGACGGCTGGAGCGGGCGGACAGCGGGCCTTCCGGCAAGAGGCACGCGATAGACCGCACGGAGTGCAACTTCCTCTTGGGTGAGCGACCGATCTGGACTTCGGCGACGCATTCAGCCCCCCACTTCGTGCGTCACCTTTCCGTTCATCACCGTCATCAGGACCCTGGTCTTGTGGATCTCCTGTGGGGCGACCTCGAACAGGTTCCTTTCCAGCACGACGAGGTCGGCGTGCTTGCCGACCTCGATGGAGCCAACCTCGCGCTCCATCCGGATCTGCCAGGCGGCGCCCAGAGTGTTGGCCTTGATGGCGGCGTCGAGAGAGATGACCTCGTCGAGCGGCAGCAGTTGCGGGCCTTGCGGCTTGTCGAGCTCGCGGCGGGTCGTGGAGACCTCGATCCCGTCAAGGGGGCGGTAGGTGCTGTAATAGCCCGCGGCCGGCCAGTCGGTTCCGAACGACAGGACGCCGCCGTGGTCGAGGATCGACTTCATCCTGACCATGGAGTCGCCTCGGGCGGCTCCGAAGCGCGAGCGTGTAACGCCCATGTTCTGCAGGTCCGGACAGGCCCAGTGCGCGGAAAACTGCGCAACGACGCCGAGCTCGCCAAACCGCGAGTCATCCTGCGGGTCGACCAGAGAGAGATGGGCAAGCGCGTTCCGGCGGTCGCGCGGCGGGTTCGCTTTGATCGCGGCTTCGAACGCGTCGAGTGACAGCCGGGTCGCCCGGTCGCCGAAGGAGTGGACGTGGATGTCGATTCCCTCCCGATCGGCGCGCCGGATGATGTCGGTGAACATCTCGGGCGGAAGCAGAGTGTCGCCGCTCGTCTCGGGTTTGTCCGAATAGGGGGCGAGAAGCGCCGCGGTGTACTGCGGATCGCCGCCGTCGATGTTCAGCTTGAGCACGGAAGCCTTCACCAGCTCCGACTGAAATTCCCGACGCAGGGCCTTGATCACCGGCAGGGGATCGACGTCCGGCCGGTTGTGATAGTAGGATCCAATCACCCGGAAGGGCAGCTTTCCCTCTCGTTCGAACCGCAAATAGAGCCCGAAGCCCTCGTAGTCCGGCAGGACCTGGATGCCGGCATCGAACACGGATGTGATCCCCATGGCGGCGGCCTTGGGGAGCCATTCGGCGAGTCCATCGGCGACATAGTCGTAGCTGAACGGTTCGATGGCGTTGTTCACCATCAGGACGACAGGCGGCTCGACGAGGTAGCCGGTCGGCTCTCCCGTCGCCGGGTCGCGCTCGAAGTAGCTGAAACCAGGCAACGGATCCTTGGTATCCTTGGTCACGCCTGCAAGCGCGAGCGCCTGCGAGTTGACCCATGCAGCGTGACCGTCGATCGCGAGCAGAACGACAGGGACCTCTGGCCAGAGAACGTCCAGATCCTCCTTGCGCGGACCGGTGGGCGGAAAGGCGGTGTATCGCCAGCCGAAGCCGCGCACGACGTCCGCCTTGCCGATCTTGCTTCGATAGGCCTCGAGCGCTGCCAGCGTTTCTTCCCGGGTGTCGAACTGGAGGTCGACGCCCCGTGTGAGTGTCGCCCCGAGGACGGGATGAATGTGGCCTTCGACGAACCCCGGCAGCAGCATCTTGCCGGCGAGGTCGACGATCCGCGTCTGCGGCCCGACGAAGGATTGAACGCCTGCGTCGTCGCCAACAAAAGCGATACGCTTTCCTTTGACCGCGACGGCGCGCGCCCACGGCTGCCGACCGTCGACCGTGTAGACCGGACCATTCCGGAACACGATGTCGGCACTCGGATCAGAAGCGGTGATCGCCTCTGCGGCGAAAGAGGGCGCCGCAGAGGCGGCTGCCACGGCTACTGCAGCCAAGACCGCGCTTCGGCCAAGCACCTGACGCCGTGTAAGGCCGCTCTCTTGCGAAGACCTCGCGAAGGCGTCCCGATAAAGCGCCCAATGACATCCGATGCACATGACACCTTGCTCCTTACGCGAGGGTAAGCCTGAGGGTGATGACGTTGGCGAGGATGAGGCTGACGCCGAGAAAGCGGGTTGCCGCCGCGGGGTCGCCATAGACCCAGAAGCAATAGAGAACGATCCCTACCGCGCGTATCCTGGTCCAGACCGCATAGGACGTGCCCATCGAGATCTCTCGCTGGGCGAGCCATAGCAGGAAGCCGCTGCCGAACATGAAGGCGAGCGCGAGGATCACGCCCATCAGGCGCTGACCTTCCGACTGCGCCATCTTACGGTCGACGGGCCAGCCGATCTCGAGGAGGCCGGCGCACAGGAGAGTGATCCAGGCCATCAGTGCGGCTCCTTCGTCGATTGCTCGATCCAGGCCCGGATGTCGCCCCGGCCTTTGGAATATTCGAAGACGGCATGCGCAGGCAGCGACGAGAAGCGGACCAAGACGACACGCGTGATCGGATTGATGTGGAGGCCCTGGCCGCCCACAGGGCGGCGTCGGCGGAAGTGAGCGAGGGAAACTCCGCCAGCGCCGGACGGATCACGGACGCGGTCACCAGAGCGGAAAGGCGGGCCTCCGGGGTGTTCATGGCGAGACTTCTTGAACGTTGCGGCCACGAAACTCGGCTTCTCGCGGCCGGGGCAGCCGGGCTCGCACTGGTCAGGACGCGAGCCTATCGTACCACGCCCTGCCGTCCATTAGGGTAAGCAGCACGGGGACCCGATGGATGGCGTGCGGATCGACCTCGAAAAGATTCGCGCCGAGAACGACCAGATCCGCCTGCTTGCCGACCTCAATCGAGCCGACCCGGTCTTCGAGCCGCAGCTGATAGGCGCCGTTAATCGTGTATGCTCGGATGGCCTCCTCGACGCTCATCCGCTGGCGGGCGACCAGGACCGGATCGTCGGGAAAGCCCGGGCGTCGGCGCGTAACCGCCGCCTCGAGCTGGACGAGCGGCGGGATCTCGTCGATGTCGACGCCCGGAATGTCCGCGCCGAAAGTGACCGTCGCGCCCGACCGGATGAGATCGCCGTAGGGAAGCATGCGCTCCTCCACCCGCTTTGCTCCGAATAGCCGGTTGAAGCGCTCGACCTCCACGCCGTTGTAGTTTGTCGCCCAGAGCGGCGTGCCGTTGGCGACGATGCCGAGCGGCCCGAAACGTCTAACATCGTCGGGATGGGCCAGCGCGATGTGACAGATCGTATGGCGTCGCCCCTGGGGGCCGAGCCGCGACTGCACGTCCTCAATGGCGTCGAGGACGATGCGGACGGTCGCATCGCCTTCTGCGTGGATGTGCATATCGAAGCCTGCACGGTGCGCCGCCTCGATCTGCGCCTTCACATGCTCGGGCGAAAGCGTCATCGTACCGCGGAAGTCGGGCTCGTCGGCAAACGACTCGAGCAGGAGCGCGCCGCGCGCCGAGGCCACGCCTTCCGTCCACATCTTGCAAACCGAGATTTGCACGTGTTTGGAGCGCAGCTTCGCGTTCCAGTCCGCAAGCTGGGCGACGATCGCCTGCGGGTCGTCCTCCGTGTTGCGCGTCCATACCGAGCCGACGATGCGCACCGGTAAGTCGCCGCGTTCGTCGCGCGCGATCAGGTCGCGCCAGACGGGCTCGGCGTCGGCGCTATTCGGGCCGACCACCACACCGGCGTCCATGTAGGTCGTGATCCCCCAGGACGGCGCCCGGTCAATCGTCAGGCGCTGCGAGGCCTTGACCGCCTCCATCTCCAGGGCGCCGAGCGCAATGGCAATCGGCAGCGCTGCGGCGGTCTCGATCGCAAGGCCCGTCAGCGTCCCGTCCGCCTCGCGCACGTAATATTGCTTGCCCGGGTCGGGATCGGGCGTGTGCGGCCCGAGGCCCGCCGCCTTCATCGCCGCAGTGTTGAACCAGAGCTGATGCGAATCGCCGTTCCAGACGTACATCGGCCGATCGCCGGTCACCTCGTCCAACCACTCGCGTCGCGGATTGACGTTGTCCCCGAACGAGGCGTTCGGCTCCCATCCGTGGCCGCGCAGGGGCGCTTCGGGCGGCTGTGTGGCAATCCACTGGCGGATGGCGTCTAGGATCGTATCCTTGCCGACGAGGCCGCGGACATTGACGCCGAGCTTGGCGAGCGCCAGCGAGGCGAGATGGTCGTGGGCGTCGACGAAGCCGGGCAAAAGCATCCGCCCGGCGAGGTCGACGACCCGGGTCTTCGGCCCGAGCCACGCCGCGGCGCCTTTCCGGTCGCCGACGTACACAATCTCCTCTCCCCGCACGGCCACCGCCTCCGCGGTCGGGCGCGCCGGGTCCACGGTGTGAACCAGCCCGTTCTGAAACAGCCAGTCGGCCTCGCCGTCGTGGGGCCTAACCGGTGTGCGGGCGGGCGCCGGCGACTCGGCGGCCAGAGCCAGCGACGGCGCGACGACGGCCGACGCCACAAATGCTCCGGCGCCGCGCAGCGCCTGGCGCCGCGAGGCTCTCATGCCGTCGAGGGTCGTCGCCCAATTGCAGAAGAGACACATGGACTAGGTCCTTCCAAAACAGTCGCCCTGCGCCGCCTCCCGGCTTCTTGCGGCCGGTCAGGCGACATGCGTGAAGCGGCCGTTCATCATCGTCATGTCGATTGGGGTCGAAGCAATGTCATGCGGCGCGACGTCGAACAGGTTCTTCGCAAGCACGATCAGGTCGGCGCGTTTTCCCGGCTCGATCGAGCCGACGTTGTGTTCGAGGCGAATCTGGCGCGCGCCCGCAAGCGTCGCGGCGTGAAGCGCCTCCTTGAGAGCCATGCGCTCGGCTATAGGCGCCAGCACGGGCGCGTCGGGCTTGCCAATCAACTGGCGCGTCATGGCGATCTGGACGGCGTCGAGCGGCTTGTAGGTCGAGAGGTAGCCGGCCGCCGGCCAGTCAGATCCGAACGTCACGGCGCCGCCGGCCATGAGGATCGACTTCGGTCGATAAATCTTGCTCTGCCGCTCCGGACCGTAGAGGCGCGTCAAGCTGTCCACCGTGTCCGGATCCGCCGACAGCCAGTTGGCGGAGAACTGAGCGATGACGCCGAGCTCGCCGAAGCGCGGAATGTCGACGTCGTCGGTGAGCACGTTGTGCGCGATCGTGTGACGCCGGTCGCGCGGGGGGTTGGCCGCGATAGCGGCCGCGATAGCGTCGAGCGCGACGTGAGCCGTGCGCTCGCCGCAGGCGTGGACGTGCACGTCGATCCCGGCCCGGTCCGCATCGAGGATCACGCTCTTCCACTGTGCCTCGCTGAACGGCGAACTCCCGATCGAATCTGGCTTGTCCGCGTAAGGCTCGGTGAGCCATGCCGTGTAGCCCCCCTGCGTTCCGTCGCCGAGCATCTTCAGGACACGAACCTGGACGAGATCGGTATCGATGCGCCGCATTAGGTCTTGCGTGGACGCGGTCGCGGACTCGATAGGCGGCGCCTTGAGGAGATACGAACCGACCACGCGGAATGGCAGCCGGCCCTGTTTCTCCAGTTCCGTGTAGATTTCGAGGATCGCGCCCTGATCGGCGCCGATCGGCGGAACGCCGGCGTCGAAGACGGACGTGATTCCCGCGGCGGAGGCCTTGGGCAACCAGTCGACAACCAACTGCGCCATGGAATCGAGGGAGATCGGCTCGATGGCGTTGACGACCTGTAGCAGGGCCGAGGTTTCGATGACGTAGCCTGTCGGCTTACCGCTCTTGTCCCGTATGTAATAACTGAAGCCGGGGACCGGATCTGGCGTGTGCGCGTCGATCCCCGCGATCTCAAGCGCCTTGCTGTTGGCCCACAGGCTGTGCGCGTCGATCGCGAGAAAGAACGCCGGACGATCCGCGATCACCGCATCCAGCATTTCCCGCGTCGGTCCTTCCGGCGGAAACATGTCGACGCGCCAGCCGAAACCGCGGATCGTGCCGGTCGGGTGCGCCTTTGCGAACGCGGCGATCGCGGCGAGCGCGTCCTTGGCGGTCGCAACCTGAAGATCGACGCCTGCGGTCATGAATGCGCCGAGGAATGGATGAATATGCGCCTCGACGAAGCCGGGCATGAGCATCCGCCCCGCCAGGTCGATTGTCTTGGTCTCCGGCGTGGCTAGCGCGGCGACGTCCGCGTCGGAGCCCACGGCGACGATCCGGTCGCCCGCGACCGCCACCGCCTGCGCCCAGGGCTTCTTGGCGTCGAGCGTGTAGACCTTGCCGTTGCGGAAGATCACGGAGGGGCTATCCGCCCCGGCGACCGCGCCGAAAGCGGAGCCCGGCAGGGAGAGCGACGCCGCGACACCGACGCAGGCGAGCGACGCCTGCACGAAGCTGCGGCGATCGAGTTTTCCTGTGATGAAACCGCCCAAGGCGTTCGCGAAAACGCAGTTCATGCACATGCCGATGGTCTTTCCCGATGAGGCCGTGCAGGACGGAAGGGGGTGAGAGAGGACGGCCCGATGCCTATCACCACGACAAAACGGTTCTTACGGTTCGCTTTTCCGTCCGCAGCGCCTGCGGGCCTCATGGCACAATCCCCGTCGATAGCCGATGATGTTATCGAACAGCAGCGCCGCCGACGGTCTCCCGCGGTAGTTAATCTCCGAGATGGTGCCGATTTCGAGGTCCCGGTTGATGCCGGACACATGCTGTAGCTCGCTCCGGCTCTCGATGCGCGCAATCCATGCGCGCAAATCTGCGGGTCGGCTCACGGCTACACGATCTGCCGGTACTTCGCCGCCGTCGCCGGCTGGGCCGGTCTCCGATCATCGATGTCGGCGAGGTGTGGACGCATGTAAAACTCCATCGTCGATCGGACACGACTTGCCTTGATACCCGATATGAAAACCGCCGTAGAGCAGCATTGAGTCAGATCAAAATCGGCGCAGCCCATGGCGCACCGCCTAGGTGTTTGATCCCGGACTTTGTTGGTGCAGTCTTTTCGCAGGAACGGAAGGATGCGCTATGGGCCAGGTTCTCCATGGGTGCGCCACGACGACAGAGGCTGTCTGTCGAGCGAAAGGGTGCGCGCCGATCAAAGCCGAAGCCGGTGGATATCTGGGGTGGCGTAGATTTTGACGCGGGTGGCGGCGAGACGACCGCCCCAATATCGCCGGGTGATCAGCCCGCTGGACCCGGGCACGCCGTTGCAGCGCCGCACAATGCGATAGTCCCACGTCGGATTCTGGTGGAACGTGAGCCTGCGTTGCCGGCAGCCCACGGCAAAGCGTCCGGCTCCGGGAAGCGGCGGGAAGAGCCGGCCAGAGATGATTGTCGCGAGGCTGCCGAGATCGTCGTTGAGCCCATTACAATCGCTTCGACTCCTCCGGCCCAAGTGTCGCCTCCCGCAAATGTCGACACGGGTGAGGTGAGGGTGGATGCACCGAGATCGGGGAAGCTACGCCGAAGGGAGTTCTCTCCTGGAGAGCGCTGGTAGCGGCGTTTGCGGCGGCAGGTGAGATGACAACTGCGCGCCGTTACTCGGGCGTTGCTTCCACTCCGGCGCACCATGGCAGACAGTCGGCGGGATACGTCGATGGACAGGACGGGCAAGGTCCGACGGGCGCGACAGCGATCCTCGCCGTTAGGGTGGACAAGATGCGTGAGGGCGCCGGCCACAGGCGGATTATCAAGACGACGAAATCGGCCATTGCCATCGCGCGCAATGGTGGCGGTGATTTGATTTCGGCGGCTCGAAGGTCTGGATTGGTCGGGTGTCGACTTATGCAGCTGGAGCTCGTTCGAAGGTACGTCGGGGATCAACTACCTGAAGTCCGCACTCCCATTCTGATCTCATCTGCATGTCTCAGCTGGGGGTGGAAAGCGGAGAGACGGGTTTTAGGCGGCCGTTGGGGATACCGGACGTTGAGGTGGCCGACACACTTCGGCGGTAACGCGCCCCATTTCGATCACTGATCTGGTAACGGCGGTTACCCAAAAGCGGACATTTGCGTCCCATTCGGGCGGTGCTTGGCGAGTTTATTGAGGTCCCGGGCAACGGCGGGGAGGTAAAACTCCCCGCAAGCACCGTTTAGACTGCGCAGGCGGATCGAGCCGCATGATGCGCGTCAGATGGGCAAACAGCATCTACCTCGTTCCGCTGCCGACGAGAGGGGTGACGTAGTCGTCGACGACAGCGATATTCTGTGCCAAGTCACGGGTGCCCTCATGTAGGAGCGGGTATCTTGCGAACGGGCGGACAGAACCGGGGCTTCAACTGGGAGGCCTTGCAGTCAAACTTGCTGCCCCGAGAGCGCATCATTGCTTCATCATCAACCAGCGAGGCGGCGTTCGATAGGTCTTCCGTCGTTGCCGTCACAGTTTGCCGGCAAGATAGATATAGGTTCCGGCATTGCGACAGCACGTGAAATCGGGCCGGGTGAAGGTTCCGTCCTGACGCTTGGATTTATCGAACATCCGGATGAGAAGCGCGATCTCGCACTCATTGACCAGCCAGGCGAGATTTTCGGCCGAGCCCTAGGCACGGTCGGCGGCGAGGGTCGCGGGTGAAACGTCGAGTCGGTCCTGCGTGCGTTCGACCACGGCGCGCACCGACTCGGCTTCGGCGTGCGGATGGCACGACTTATGCCGCTCTTCGCCCGGATCATCGCCAGGTATAGAAGCCTGCCATCGTCCCCAATGTCGTCCAAGGCATCGAACTTTACCCCCAAATGTCAACAATAGAGCTCTGTGATACTGGAGATTCACGCGCAGAGACGCCATGCCGTGGCAACAGCGCTCAAAGAAGCTCGCCACTTTCTCGCAAACGCGACAATACAGAACTCGGCTTTCACGATCTAAAATTTTCAATCCCTTTCAAACCTCTCTCAGGATGTCATTGCGAGTCGCTCGGCGGGAACCCGTCTCAGGCGTGCGCATCGTAGCGATCCAGGGAGAACGATGCGATCAAGCGCGGCTTTGGCTGACGCGACCGGAGCACGGCTGTGAATGCATCTGGCGGCGCGGCTCGTCAAAGCGCGCCTGGTCGTTGCTACTAGACGTAGAAAAATCTCGCAGAAAACCCCTTCAAAGTGCGCAATACAGCCACCACGAGTGTGGCAAACGCGCCCTCAGAAAAAGAAATTTCCGCCACATTTCGCAATCCGTATGCCGCTTCGCAATCACGGTTGCGACCATCCCCGGACACCTTCCAGAAACGCACAGACCACATGCGTCCGTTGCGGGACGTGAGACGCGGCCGATTCGCCGGTTGTGTCCCACCGTCCCGATGGCGAGATCGCGGACTCTGGCAGGGGCAAGCAGAGATGGAATGCAACGGGGCCGGCAAGGGCAACTTCGAGGTGCGGATCCAGGGGACGGGTCGCAGTGAGACCGGCCTGCGGCGAGCTGGGTTCCAAAATGTCCGGCTGGCGCGTGCCGTTCGCCGCGGCCTCCTGCTTTCCTCGGCCCTCGTGCCGGCGCTGACCGTTCTGCCCGCCGCTGTGTCTCCGCTCCATGCGCAGACTGCTATCAACAGCCTTGCGGGCGGCTCCGGTGGCGCGGGTGCTGGACCCAGCGGACCGAATTCCTACGCGAGCGGCGGCGGCGGCGGCGCCGGCGGCGGCGGCGGCGGCAGCGCAGGTACCTTTAGTGTAAACGCGCCTCCCGGTGGCGCCGGCGGCGCCCCGGGTTATGGCGGCACCTCGCAGGCCGGAAGTGTCGGAAGCCCTTTATCCGGGGGTAAGGGAGGTAACGGTTACGGAACGTCAGCTGCGGGTGGCGCTCCGACTTCCAGCAACCCCAGCAATGGCGGCGGGGCAGGTGGCGCGCCGGGTGCTGCGGGTGGTTACGGCGAGACCAGTGGGAGCAAGGGGGCGGGCGGCGGCGGCGGTGGCGGTCATGGCTATGTCGGTGGCACCTTGCCCATCTCGGCGGCAACGGGCGGCGCCGGCGGCGCCGGCGGCCTGGGCTGGACTCCTCAGTCTGGTACCGCGATTGGCGGTGGCGGCGGTGGCGGCGGTGGTTTTGGTGCGATCATTACCGGCTCTGGCAATCTGGGGACGCTCTCCGTCAACGCCACTGGCGGGGTCGGTGGTGCCGGAGGCACGGGCGGCTACGCCGGGGGCGGAGGATATAGCGGTGCTGGTGGCGCCGGCCTCTACATCGTCAACTCCGGCAACTTCACGTCTTTCATCGTCAGTTCCACCGTCAGCGGTGGTGCCGGCGGCGGTGCGTCTGGAACCTCTTACGGTGGAGCGGGTGGCACCGGCCTTTTCATTTACAACAGCGACGGCAACAAGATCACTGTGGTAGACGGTGCTGTCATCCAGGGTGGCAAGGGTGGTTCGGTTACTGATGGCACCGGATGGTATTCAAATCTTGGCCCGGGAACCCCTGGCGTCGGTGCGGCGGGTATTATCGATTACTGGGGCAATACAGAAATTGTGCTCGCATCTGGCGCCACCGTATCCGGCGGACTGAACGGCGATCTTTTAGATCAGAACGGGAACGTCACCACCGCGGGCGTGACCCGTGCCAATGCGATCAATTTTCTTGGCAGCGGTTCCAATGTGCTGGAGTTGCAGGGAAATGGTGCATCCTCCGGGCAGTCCTATGCCACCATCGTCGGCAATGTGGTGGGCTCTACCGCGGTCGGGTCGTCCAATACGCTTAAGCTGTCAGGATCGGGCGGCGTGTTTGATCTCTCGCAGATCGACGTCGGCTCCGGCGGCTCCACCAGTGTGCTCTATCAAAATTTTGGTCATTTCGTCGTCAACTCGACGGGCACCTGGATTGCCACGGGTGCTCCCTATGCTCCGGGCGGTGGCGCAATAGGACAGTGGAGTGTTGATGGGGGTGTTCTTCAGGTTGGTAATGCGAGCACGTCCGGTTCTGTTCCGGGGGCTGTGACCGTCGCGAGCGGTGCGACACTCACCAACATCTCGACCGGGGCGAGCGGCGCTGAGGTTGTCGACGACATCACGGTCCAGAGCGGCGGTCATCTCGCGGCCTATGCGGTCGCGAATACGCCCGCGGTGGCGACACTGTTCGGCAGCCTGATTCTGAACGCTGGCGCCAGTCTGGACGTCACGCTGGATGCGCCCTCAAACTTCCCGCTTATCGGCGTTGGTGTTGCGTCCACCCCGAATGTCGTGGGTAACCTTTCGCTGAACGGAACGTTGAACGTCACCGACAGCGGCGGGATGGTGGCCGGCTCCTATCTTCTGATCAATTATGCTGGAACGCTTTCCGGTAGTGGGCTGACGATCGGCGCTGCGCCATCCGACTTCGAGTACTCCATCGACACGGTCTCCACGTCCAACGCGGTTTATCTCGTCATCACTGATGCCGGCCTTTACTGGAACGGGACGACGACGTCTGGGTCTGGTCCCGTTGCGGGCGGTGACGGGACGTGGACGGCTTCGCAATCGCAGCTCAACTGGACGAACTCCACCGGCACGACGCATGTTGCGTCGGACATCACCAAGGCGGCAATCTTCGCCGGCACCGCCGGGACGGTGACGATCGACACGTCGAACGGGACCGTCGGCGCCAAGAACCTGAAGTTCCTGACGTCGGGCTACGTCATCGGCGGCGGCGTGCTGACCCTGGCGAACGGTTCGGCGACGCCGGCCGTGAATGTCGACGGTGCGGGCACCACGGCAACGATCTCGTCGTCGATCGCAGGCTCGGACGGGATCGAGAAGACCGGAGCCGGCACGCTGGTTCTATCGGGCGCGAACACATATACCGGCGGCACGACCGTTACGGATGGCACGTTGCAGATTTCGGGCAGCGGCACTCTCGGCTCGGGCAGCTATTCGGGGGCGGTTTCCCTCGCTTCCGGCACGGCGCTCGACTATGCCTCCTCGGCGGCGCAGACATTGTCCGGCGCGATCTCCGGTTCGGGTGCCCTCACGAAGTCGGGAACGGGCACGCTGACCCTTTCCGGTGCCAACACCTATTCCGGCGCGACCACGATCAATGCGGGCACGCTCGTCGCCTCGGGCGGCTCGGCCATCGGAAACGCCAGTGCCGTTACCGTGGCAGGCGGCGCGAGTCTGACCGTCAACGCGGGCGAAACGATCGGATCGCTGGCGGGCGCCGGGTCCGTGTCGCTGACGAGCCTCGCCCAGCTCAATCTCGGCGGCGACAACACCTCCACGACCTTCTCTGGCGTCATCTCTGGCAGCGGCGGGCTGGACAAGGCCGGCAGCGGCACGCTCACGCTGAGCGGCGCGAACACGCTGACGGGCGTGGTGCAGGTGCTCGCCGGCGGCCTCG